>NZ_FR883074.1:17479-19479 GCF_000435115.1 Bacteroides sp. CAG:633
CACTGGCTGTAACGGCCTTTGCCCGTCCCGAAGTGTCGGCTGTGACCGACGAAATTTCAAGCGCCAAAGTTAATGATTTGGCCGAAATGGTGAAAACAAATCTGCCGGAAAGTGTGGTCGAAGCAGTGAAAGACACGCTGCCGCCGGGCGTAATCCATGTGCCTCAGGAAGTGAAAGACGACCTGAAAGGTACGCCCGTCTTCGAAGTGGTGGAGCAGATGCCTGAATATCCTGATGGTGGCATGGCCGGGCTGATGGAGTATTTCAAGAAGAATATGCGTTATCCTGAAGCGGCCAAGGAGGCCGGTATGCAGGGACGCGTAACGGTTCAGTTTGTAGTGAATAAAGACGGAAGCATCAGCGGTGCGAAAGTGCTGCGTAGTGTGGAGCCCGATTTTGATGCCGAAGCCATCCGTCTGGTGAACGCTATGCCCAAGTGGAAGCCGGGAATGCAGGGCGGAAAGCCGGTGCCGGTGAAGTTTACCGTACCTGTCAAGTTCATGCTGGATGAGGGCAATGAGAAAGTCGCTTCAAAGAACCAGCCCCTTATTATAAGGGGGGCAAGTACTACCGACCATGCGGACATACTGATACTGGTGGACGGACGGGAGGTGACCCCCGAAATACTTCAGGCTCTCAATCCCAGCCGCATCCAGTCTTTCAGCGTGCTGAAGGAACCGTCCGATATAGCAAAGTATACGACGGACAAGAGCAAGAAAGCCGTCATGCTGGTCACGCTGAAGAAGGAGGAGCCGAAACCTTTGGCTGGTACGGTGGCTACCATCCGCGTGTCGGACAATGCTCAGAAGGCGTTGGTGGTGATTGACGATAAAGTGTCGGATGAAGCTACCCTCAAGAGTTTGTCGCCCGACCAGATTGAGTCGGTTACCGTATTGAAGTCTCAGGCAGCTGTCTCACTTTATGGCGAGGCGGGAAAGAAAGGTGTTCTTTACGTCCGTACCAAGGCTGCCACGGCCGGTGTGCAGGATGGCGAGGTGAAGGTCAGCGGGCTGGTAGTAGACACGCAGGGCGAGCCCGTCATCGGCGCTTCGATTCTGATTGAAGGTACGAACAAAGGTACCGTGACCGATGTGGACGGTAAGTTCTCGTTGCCTGCTCCCAGCGGCGCCATACTCAAGGTGGCCTTTATCGGCATGAAGGAGGCCAGTGTGAAGGTATCTCCGATGATGGTAGTAACGTTGGAAAAAGAATAAGATACTGGAGATATGGAAAGGCTATCGGAAGGGAATCTTGAAAAAGAAGTTGGAGAAACGGATATCTGCGTTGTCAAAGTGACACTTTGATTCCCCAACCCCGCTAGAATCGCGTATTTCGGACGCGAGGCGGACTCGGTGGAAAAAAACGGAGCGGGGAACGCCTTTCTGCCTTATTTATAGACGTATAGCGAAAACTTTACATTTGAAATAGAATAAAAACAGGCTCCGGAAACGGAAAAAACGGAGCCGGAAACACGGAAACGGTACTTTCGGAATGCGGAAGTGCCGTTTTTTTTCGTCGGACATGCTTTTTCAGGGCTATTGACAAGCAATCTGGGGCCGGATTGCAAGCATTGTTGGCGTTCCGCACAAGTATTGTTCGTGTTCGGTACAAGCAATCCGGCGGAGCGGTGCAAGCGTTGCTCCGGCTTTTATAACGTTTTTTACATGGTTTACTCTTCCGTTAGTCTTTTCCGAAAAACGGACGTGTCACTTAAATACTAAGAATACTTTCATTTTGCTGCATGAATAGCGTTTTCAGCTGTAGATTTGCTTTTTTCAGAAAGGCAGGAATTATTTCTTGGTATTTGGGGGGATTTATGCGATATAAACCTTAAAAAAAGAATCCTTTTATTGTCTTGTATCGTAATTGTTGTATATTGGCTGCATACAAAACCTTAAAATTTATAAAAGATTACATTATGGAGAGTATTTTTTTAACAAAGAAATGGCACACAATGTTGCTTGTGTTGTCTACGCTGTTTGTTTTAGCGTCGTGTGATG
>NZ_FR883074.1:19501-27164 GCF_000435115.1 Bacteroides sp. CAG:633
TCGTGTGATGATTCTTCTGACGAAGGAGGAACAGTTACAACCCCAAAAATCATTCAAAGCGAAGAGATTTTGGATAACCCTATTACGCTGGCCTTTTCGTGGGAGGCTGTAGAAAATGCGGTTGAATATACCTATCAGCTGGAGGCTGTGAAGGAATCCGAGAACGAAGTTATTGTAACTGGCAAGACAAAGAGCCTGAACGTAGAGATTGCCAGTACGAAAGAAGCCGAACTGTTTTATTCATCTGAATATTTATTCACTTTGAAGGCCGTTTCATCGGATGCATCGGTGGTATCTGAACCGGCAGAAGCACGTGTGACCACCAGCAGTGGTCCGATTGCATTGTCTATCGAGAACCTGACTTACCGCTCGGCTCTGATGAAGGCAGTGCCCGAAGACAAGGACATGTACTATCAGCTGGCACAGATTCCTGTCGAAACGTATACAGCCTATGATTCGGATATGGAGTTTATCGAAGGTTACGACTTCGGTTATTATAAGAAGTTGGGCTCTTCCATGCCTTGGATACCTTGGTACGGCTTTATGCAGGAAGGTTCGGATAAGGGAGACACTGAGTACGAAACCCGTATGCTGAAGCCTAATCAGAATTATCTTATGTATGCTTACGGTGTGGAATTCGACATGAAAAATGACGATGATCCTGTCAAGATCGTGACTCCGATGATCAAGTACTTCTTTACAACTCCGGAATGGAAGGCTACGAGCAATGGTACATTCACGTTGAGTGTAGAAAACCAAGAATTGGTAGAAGTTGCTGAAGGAGATTCTATCGTTAACATCAAGCTGAAAGTGACTCCTTCGAATGCCAGCGAGAGATATTATATCGCATTTGTTGAAAACAGCACGTTGAAAGACGACTATACCATGTATGACTTTGCTTTCGATGCCATTTATTCGGAAGAAATCTATGGTGGCGTAGAAGACTGGGGAACAGCTGAAATATTGTCTTCGGGCGAGAAAGTGCTTGCTTCCATGGATTATGGATGGGGCATTTATCCAGGAACAGACTATAAGATACTGGTATTTGGTGTAGACAACAAAGGCTTGGTTACTACAGAAATTGCAAGCATTGACTGCACTACGATTGGTAACGCTGCAACGAAGAACGTTGTACGTGCTGCCGGTGCTATACAGAAGAATTTCAAGGCAACGAAAGCTCCTGTAAGCGTGATTGATAGAATGTAATTTCCCTGTAAATTCAAATCTCTATTGACATGAAAAAGCTATATTATCTGTCTCTGTTTTTTCTTTGCTCGCTGTTCGTTGCTTCTTGTTCGGACGACGACAACGAAAACTTGCCGGACATTTCGGTAACGTCTTCGGTGGATAATATCATGCTGCCGGCAGCTAAGAACGCGCAGTATACCATCGAATTTGTAGCCGGTTCGAACTGGAAAGCCGAAACCAATGTAGAGTGGGCTACCGTATCGCCCCGTTCGGGTAATGCAGGTGAAGTGAAAATTTCGCTGATTGCGAAGGAATCCAATAATACCGGTCTGGATCGCTCCGGAGTACTGAAATTGACCGGAGCCAACGGAACTCCCGTAGAAATTGCTTTCACCCAGTTTACTTCGGATGTTGTCCTCTTGAAACAGGCCAAATTTGATGTGCCCTGCGAAGGACAGGACCTGGCACTGGAATTTGCTACAAACGTGGATGGTAAGTACAAACTGATGGTTTATTCCAATGTTAGCAGCTGGATTAAGCCTATCAAGGCACCCGAATCGCGTGCTTTGACCGAAGGAGCTTTCGAAATTCGGGTACTTCCCAACGAGACACGTGATGTACGCGAAGCTACCTTCCAGATATATATCGTTGACAAGAACAACACAGACAATGTGCTGATGGAATCAGAAAAAATCTACATCCGTCAGGAAGGTGAGCCGGTAGAAACTTCGACCGATTATTCGGCTGACAAACAGGTAAAAGTATTGCAGTCACACTCGAAAGGCAATGGTGTACCTATCGTCATTATGGGTGATGGCTTTGTGGATAAAGAAATTGCCGAAGGTTACTACGATCAGGTGATGGACAAGGCTGTGGAAAACCTCTTTACGGAGGAGCCTCTGCGCTCGTTGCGCGAATATTTCGATATCTGGTCGGTGACGGCAGTTTCCAAGAACAATGCTTTCGGTGAAGGATACAGCACCGTTTTCGAATCGGTACTCGCAGGAAACGGTAGTTCGGCTATCTCTGGAAACATGGAGAAAGTTCTCGAATATGCTTCTGTTGTTGACGAGCTGAAAAACCTGGAAAAGATGGAAGAGACTTTGGCGATTGTGTTGCTTAACACCAGTGTGTATGCCGGTACTACTAACATCGGTTATCGGTTGAACGGCGACGAAATGTCTGAGCTTGCCATTGCTTACTGTCCGGTGATAGAGAATCTGGAAAGCGAAACTTTCCGTCAGGTGCTTTGCCACGAGAGTATGGGACATGGTCTGGCTAAGCTGCTCGACGAGTATTCTTACCAGACAATGGGCGAAATACCATTGACACAGGTCAGTGCGTATCGTGAGTTCCAGTCCTATGGATGGGCCATGAACGTAGACTTTACCGGCGACAAGGACAAGATTCTTTGGAAGCACTTCCTTCAGGATCCCCGTTATCAGGGAGTGGATGCCTTTGGTGAAGAGTTGGGCGCATACGAAGGTGCCTGCACCTACTGGACTGGCGCATGGCGTCCGACCAACGAAAGTATGATGCGCAATAACATCAATGGCTTTAACGCTCCTTCACGCGAAGCCATCTATAAGCGTGTCATGTCTACCGCCTATGGCGATTCGTGGACGTACGATTACGAAACGTTTGTAGAGTTCGACCAGGCTCACTTGCCGCAACCGATGACACGTAGCGCAGCCAGCGTGAAACCGCTGAAGCCGCTGCCTGCTCCGCGCTTTGTGAACAAGACGGTCTGGATAAACTAAACAGAACTCAGGTATATTAATTGAAGAAGAGAAGGGTGTGCATTGAAATATGCATGCCCTTTTTCTTTCTGGCATTGAAAACTTCTTTATCTTTGCCGGGTGTGCATATTGTATTTTCTTTTTGTATATGAAGAATTTTGTTTTCTTGTTGGTAGGGCTTTGGGGCCTGATACTTCCTGCTCTGGCCTGTACTTCTGCCGTTGTGTCGGGACGTGCTACGCCCGACGGACGCCCTTTGCTGTGGAAACACCGTGATACGGATTTCCTGAAGAATCATGTAGAGTTTGTCCGTGGGGAGAAGTTCGACTTCATTGCTGTGGTAAACAGTGAGGATTTCCACCGGAAGCGGGAGGCGTGGATCGGCACCAATTCGGCGGGATTTGCATTGATGAATACACAGAGTTATAATCTGGTAGAGGTGAAGGACGGTGAGGAGCGCGGTGAGGCTAACGGACGTGCCATTTACCGGGCATTGGAAATTTGTGCTACGGTGGATGATTTCCGTCACTATCTTGACACACTTGCAAAGCCCAGCAGGATAGAAGCCAATTTCGGCGTAATCGATGCACAGGGCGGAGCGATGATGTTCGAGGTGGATTACTACACGTATAAGATATACGATGCCAATGATCCAGAGGTGGCACCTGCGGGCTATGTAGCCCGTACCAACTTTTCTGTTTCGGGACAGTACGGACCGGGAGCAGGCGTGGTGCGTTATCAGGAAGCAGTCCGTGTGCTCGATCCCTTGGCTGCCAGTCATTCGATTACTCCCCGGCGTATATTCAACGACCTGGCACGTTCGTTCCACAATTGTGTGTTGGGCATCGACTTGCGTCGTCCGCCATTTACGGGGACAGGAGCTTCGGGATGGTTTGTCGATCAGGATTTCATTTCGCGCAGCAGCACTTCGTGTTCGGTGGTGGTGCAGGGAGTGAAACCGGATGAGTCAGCCTCATTAACCACCATGTGGACTGTGTTGGGCTATCCGCCTACGGGTGTAGCCGTTCCGTTGTGGGTAGACGAAACATTGCCACCGATGGTTTGCATGGACAATAGTCTGGGCACTTCACCTCTGTCTTATGAATCGTTGCAGCTGAAGGATAAAGTTTTCAGCCTGAAGGTTGGCATGGGCAGCGAACGTTACATACACTGGGCATTGCTATACAACGAAAAAGGAGATGGCTATATGCAACGGCTGGCTCCTGTAGAGGAGGAAAACTTCCGGCTGACGGAGTCTTTGTTGGAGCAGTGGCGCCGCAAAAACAAGGTGGAGCGGGAAGAAATGCAAGCTCTCTATCGCAAGTTGGGCAAGTCGATGGATTTACTAAACTAGTTGACGAGGCTATAGGCCACAAGGCTTTTTTAAACTCATCACCTCGTCCCCTCGTTAACTTGTCAACTCGTCAACTTGTCACTTCATCATCTGTGAGCGAAGATATGCCAGTATCTCCGTTTCCTGTTCGGGATGAAACCAGCGGATATCCGTGTCGCGCTTGAACCAGGTCATCTGTTTGCGGGAGTAGATGCGGGAATTCTGCTTGATTTTCTCTACGGCAAAGTCCAGTGTCCATTCGCCGTCCAGGTACTTGAAAAGTTCTTTGTAGCCCACGGTGTTCAGCGAGTTGTAGTCCTTATGGGCATAGACGCTGCGGGCTTCTTCCAGCAGTCCGTCGGCCATCATCTGGTCGACACGGCGGTTGATGCGGTCGTAGAGTTCTTCACGATCCCGGGTCAGACCCACCTTGACAATGCGGAAGGGACGTTGTTTAGTCTGCCGGGTGCGGAAGGAAGTATAAGTCTTGCCCGTCATGTAGCAGATTTCGAGGGCGTGGATGACACGTTTGGGATTCTTCCGATCCACAATCTGGTAGTATTCCGGATCGAGCAGGCGGAGCTCGTCACACAGGCGTTCGAGTCCTTCTTCTTCGTAACGGCGGAGCATCAGCGAGCGTGTTTCGCTATCGACGGTGGGGATGTCATCGATGCCTTTGCAGACAGCGTCAACGTACATCATGGAGCCTCCGGTCAGTACTACGGTGTCTTTTTCCTTAAACAGGGTTTCGAGCAGTTTTATGACTTCGGCTTCGTATTGAGCGGCACTGTAGTAGTCGGTCAGTCCCAGTGTACCCACAAAATAGTGTTTCACCCGTTGTAGCTGTTCTTCGGTTGGGGCTGCTGTGCCGATTTTCAGGTCGGCATACAGTTGTCGTGAGTCAGCCGAAATGATGCACGTGTTGAACGCTTCGGCCAGCCGGAGACTAAGTTCCGTCTTGCCAACACCGGTAGGTCCTATGAGTACAATGAGGGTCAAGGGAATGAAAAAATGAAGAATTAAGAATGAAAATAAAGAATAAAGAATGAAGAATTGCAGCTTGTGGATAAATTCTTCATTCATCCGCAAAGCAGAAATTCTTCATTCTTCATTTTTTTAGTATCTGTCTTCGTCGTAAGGATTGCCTCCTCCGCCTTCGTCGAAGCCACCAAAACCATCTTTGTCGAAGTCTTCCATGTCGAAGTCCTGATCGCCATAGAAGTTCTCGTCGAGGTCGAGGGCAGCACTGTTCTTGGCTTCGAACTCGTTGAAGTCGATAGTCTGTTTGGGTGCATCGCCTTCGCTCTTGGTACATTTGGCACCTTTAATGGTCTTGCCGGTGATGATTTCAGTAAGTTCGATGAAGAAGCAACGTTCGGTCATGTAGTCGAATACGTACAGCAGTTTCTGCTTTTCGTCTTCTACCAGTTCGCTGATGCGGGTGTCCTTCATCACCCAGCTGTCTATTTCCGGATTGTCATCCATTTCTTCCAGGGTGACTTCCTTTTCCTTTTCCCAGTCTTCATCGCAGATAAAGAACGAGGTCATCTGGTCGTTGGTATATCCGGTCGATTTCAATATTGCTTCGTGGAAGTCGTAGAAAGTTGCTTCCGGGTCAATCTGTATTTCTCTGACAAAGTCCTCCACCTCATCGGAGATGATAGTAAATCTGTAGATCATAATAGGTACTTGTTATTATTTTCCGCCGGGGATGATGCCGCGGGCTGATTCGCGTATAAAGGTTACGATGTAATTGATTTCGGGTGTCATTTCCATTTCCTCCTCGATCTTCTTCAGGGCATCGGTGGTATTCAGTCCGCTCTGATAGATGATGCGGTAGGCATTGTGGATCTGTTCGATGGTTTCGTTCGAGAAACCGCGACGACGCAGGCCTACAATGTTCAAGCCTGCATAGCAGATAGGCTCACGACCGGCAATGATGTAAGGAGGAATGTCTTTGCTGAAACGGCATCCGCCCTGTATCATTCCATATCCGCCTACACGGCAGAACTGGTGCATCAGTACGTTGGCGCTGATGATGGAGTTGTCGTCAATGATTATCTCACCGGCCATCTTGGTAGAGTTTCCGATGATACAGCCGTTTCCGATGATGGAATCATGGGCAACGTGTACTCCTTCCATCAGCAGGTTGTTACTGCCTACAACAGTCTTTCCTTTGGCTGCTGTACCACGGTTAATGGTTACGTTTTCGCGGATCAGGTTGTTGTCTCCGATTTCGGCTGTCGTTTCTTCGCCTCTGAATTTCAAATCTTGAGGGACTGCACCAATCACGGCTCCCGGGAAAATGGTATTTCCGTTGCCGATGCGGCTTCCGTACATAATGTTGGCATTGGCCATAATTTTGTTATTATCGCCGATTACCACATTCTTGTCGATGAATACGAAAGGGGCAATCTCTACGTTTTCCCCGATTTTTGCTTCGGGATGGATATACGCTAAGGGACTGATCATAATATGAATGAAGAATTAAGAATAAAGAATGAAGATTTCTGTTTGCACACCGGAACATGTCACAATAGATTCTTCATTCTTCATTCTCCATTATTAATTTTATTTGTTCTTTACTATTTGCGCCATGAATTCGGCTTCGCAAACTACCTTTTCTCCAACAAATACATATCCTTTCATGGTCGAAACACCACGACGGATGGGGGCCAACAGCTCTACACGGAATATCAGTGTGTCGCCGGGTACAACTTTCTGACGGAATTTTACACCGTCTATTTTCATAAAATAAGTAGAGTAGCGTTCTGGCTCGTCTACCGAGTTCAATACCAGCAGACCACCAGTCTGTGCCATTGCTTCTATCTGCAGCACACCCGGCATGACGGGTTCTTGCGGGAAGTGACCCTGGAAGAACGGTTCGTTGGAGGTCACATTCTTTACACCTACAATGTAATTGGCACCGATTTCGATCACTTTGTCCACCAGTTGCATGGGGTAGCGGTGAGGCAAAAGTTCGCGAATGCGGTTTACGTCCATGATGGGAGCGCGGTTGCAGTCGTACGAAGGTGCCTGAATTTCGTGCAGGCGGATCTCTTTACGCATCTGGCGGGCAAACTTGTTGTTGATGGTATGTCCCGGACGGGTAGCGATGATACGTCCTTTGATGGGCTTTCCGATCAAGGCCAGGTCACCGATGACGTCGAGCAATTTATGGCGTGCACATTCGTTGGGCCACACCAGCGGTTTGTGGTTGATGTATCCCAGCTGTTTGGCATCCATGTGAGGAACTCCCATTACATCGGCCAGTTTGTCGAAGCTTTCCTGTGACATTTCGCGTTCGTAGATGACAATGGCGTTGTCCAGGTCGCCTCCTTTGATGAGGCCTGCCTGAAGCAGCGGCTCAATTTCGCGTACGAAGACAAAAGTACGGCTGGCA
>NZ_FR883074.1:27177-34347 GCF_000435115.1 Bacteroides sp. CAG:633
AGACAAAAGTACGGCTGGCAGCCACTTCGTCTTTGAATTTGGCCATGTCTTCGAGGGTGGCAAACTGGTTGGGAAGGATGTTCGAGTCGTATGAAACCAGTACGTTCAGACTGAAGTTTTCGTCCGGTAATACGATGATGGACGAACCGGTGGTTTCATCGCGGAATTCAATCTTGGATTTGATGATATAGAAATCCTTCACGGCGTTTTGTTCGACGGTGCCGACCCGTTCTATTTCGTTGACGTAGTATTGCGAACTGCCGTCCAGAATCGGAAATTCAGGACCGTTCACTTGTATCAGACAGTTGTCTATCCCCAATGCGTAGAGGGCTGCCATACCATGTTCGATGGTGCTGACTTTTACTCCGTTTTTGGAAAGTACAGTACCACGTGTGGTCTCTGTTACGTTGTCGGCTACAGCATCAATAACGGGTTGTCCTTCCATGTCGATGCGTTGGATTTTGTACCCGTGATTGTCTGGGGCCGGATTGAAAGTAACAGTCAGGTCAAGTCCCGTATGAAGTCCTTTTCCGCTGAGCGAAAAACTGTCTTTCAGAGTCTTTTGTTTCAACATGAGTTACTTATTTAATTGTTGTTTCAATTCATTGAGTTCTTTGCGGAGTGCATTCAGTTCGAAATACATATCCGGCAGTTTGCGGAATACAGCCTGTGCCTTGAAGTAAGGTTTCAGTTCCATGGGAGGCGTACCTATCAGTCGGCTACCGTCTTTCAGGTTGCCGGGGACACCCGACTGGGCACCTAAATCTACCTTATTGCCGATATGAATGTGTCCGGCAATTCCTACCTGTCCGCCGAACATACACCATTCACCTACCTTGGTGGAGCCGGCGATGCCTACTTGGGCTGCCATAACGGTGTGCGATCCGATCTCGTCGTTGTGGGCTATCTGAACCAGATTGTCGAGCTTTACGCCACGGTGTACGATTGTTGCTCCCATCGTGGCACGGTCTACACAGGTATTAGCGCCAATTTCTACGTCGTCTTCCAGGATAGTGATACCGATTTGTGGTATTTTTTCATAACCTTCGGAAGTCGGTGCAAAACCGAAGCCGTCGGCTCCGATGACGCAACCTGCGTGCAAGATGCAGCGATTGCCTACCCGGCAGTCGTGATAGACTGTGACGTTGGGATAGAGGATACAGTCACTGCCTACCTTGGCTCCGGCACTGACGGTAGCATGCGGATGGACGGCGGTGTTGTCTCCAATTTCTACGTGGTCGCCTATGTAGGCAAAGGACCCGATATAGACGTTTTGTCCGACTTTGGCAGTGGGAGCCACGTAGGCTAGTGAGTCGATTCCTGTCAGTTTGGGCTTGCTCTGTTCGTAGAGTGTAAGCAGCTTGGCAAGGCTCTCGTAGGCATTATCTACCTTTATCAGAGTGGCTTTGATGTCATGCTCGGGTACGAAGTCTTTGTTCACCAGAATGATACTGGCTTTCGATTCGTAGATGTAAGGGGTGTACTTGGGATTGGATAAAAAAGAAATGGCTCCCGGTATACCTTCTTCAATTTTGGCAAAGGTATGTACGGTTGCGTTTTCGTCTCCTACAATTTCTCCCTGTATGTAGGCAGCTATTTGTTTGGCTGAAAATTCCATGTTTTCTTCTTGCTAAATGGTTTTCAAAACACAAATAACGGACTTTTTTTTTATATTTCCTTGTCCTTGGGTGAATATTTTATACTTACTTATGTGCCCGAATGTAGCAAAGGTAGTATTTTTTTACCTTTTTCGAGAGCAGGGAAATGTTGAGCATATCCGAAGCTTCGGCAATGTTTTTGATGGTGCCGTCCTTATAAACAATGTCGATGCTGTCATCGGCCGGGTCGTACATGTTTTTTTCGATGCCTGGCGTCGAGATGAAATAGGTGGCTTCTTCGGACGTCACTCCCAACATTTCGCTGATCTGTCGGGTCAGTTCGGCTTTCCGCTCTTCGGTAGCCGGTTCGGATGATATTTCTACCTTGAACAGGCGGCGGTTTACCATGCCTGCACTGAGGGTAGACAGCACTTTATCCGGATGGTTGCACCATACTTTCAGTGATGTCCAGATGTCGTTGTCGTCCAGTTGGATGAAGTTTTCCAAACATTCGGGCCGACTGTAGAAGATGTCGCGGTTGATGTCGTTGTAAAGGAAGAAGCGCAGCGCGGGCGAAGCAAATACTTCGATGCCTTTGGCAGCCAGTTCCTTGGCACGCAGCAGTGCGGCAATGAGCATTCGCTCGTAGGCCACGGATGCCTTATGCAGATATACCTGCCAGTACATCAGGCGGCGTGCCATGAGAAAGTTTTCGATGGAGTAGATGCCTTTCTCCTCGACGACCAGGTGGTCGTCCTTTACATCGAGCATCTTGATGATGCGGGCTGAACCGATGTTGCCCTCGGTTACGCCTGTGTAAAAACTGTCGCGTCGCAGGTAGTCCAGGCGGTCCATGTCGAGCTGACCGCTGACCAGCTGGTGGAGGAAACGTTTGGGATACTCGTCCTTGAATATCTGGATGGCCAGTGTGAGCTGTCCGTTCATTTCGTGGTTGATGCGTTCCATCAGCAGCAGGGAGATGTCTTCGTGCGAGACACCACGGACGATGGTGTCTTCCAGCACATGCGAGAAGGGGCCGTGGCCGATGTCGTGCATCAGGATGGCTGCCTTGACGGCTTCGGCTTCGCTGTCGAAGATGAAGTTTCCCTTGGCCGTCAGGTGCTGGATGGCTTCGGTCATCAGGTAGTAGGCTCCGAGTGAATGCTGGAAGCGCGTGTGCTGTGCGCCGGGGTAAACCACGGACGAGAGGCCGAGCTGGCGGATGCGTGTCAGGCGTTGTAGCAAGGGGTGGCACACGAGGTCGTAGAGCAACCCCTTGGGTATGTTGATGAATCCGAAGACGGGATCATTGATGATTTTGCGTTCGTAGCTCATGATTAATTCTGCTTTTTTGCAAAGTTATTTTTTTTATCGGAGACAGCAAATGCGGACAGGGGCATGCTGCCGTTTAGTTTTTCTCGGTTCAGTAGCTTTAAACTCCCGGTTTAGTAGCTTTAAACTCTCAGTTTAATAGCTTTAAACTGTCAGTTTATTAGTAGTAAACTGTCAGTTTATTACGGATAAACTGGAATAAACTGCTTACCTTTTTATTACCAGTATACTGTTTCGATGTAGCTGTCGAAGACTGGGACTGTATTCAGCCCGGCCTGTCGGAATACGTTGGCTATGGCCTGTTGCTCATGGGGTGTGATGAGCCGTTCGCCTTTGCGGCTTTGGAAATAATAGCTTCGGCAGGAAAAGCAGGCCATGATACCTCGTCGCATGTCCGCTTCCAGCCGGTGTGGAATGTCGTCGAACAGTTTCGTCATGCCTCGTGCAAAGCGTACGGGCGTATTGTCGCGATAGTATTCGCATCCTTCCTTGGCTGCTGCCTGCCAGGCAGGGTGGACGATGCGGATAGAACCGGGCTTACCGGCTGTTCCGGCTTTAGGTAACTGGCGGTAGGCTATGGCACGCAGGCAGTGCTGTGCACGGGGACATATCTCGTCGGAGGCGGGGCAATAGGTGTAGTCTTTGGGAAAGTTTTCCATATCCGGCGTTGAAGTGGCGATGGGATTGCTCTTGTTATTCATAGTCCGATGTCATTTTTTTAATGTTTATGGTCAAAGGTAAAATATTTTATGCAGATAAGCAAGCAGATGATAAAAAAGGATGCAGAAGAAAACCGTACTTCACAAACCGTAATCCCTGTCATTTCTTCCGTAATCCGTATACAAACACCCGACATGGCTTGCCGTATCTTTGCATCTGAATACTAATGCGTAAAGCCATGAAGAAAAAGATGTATCTGATGATTCCCTTCCTGCTGTTGCTTCCTTGGACAACGGCAGCGTGCAGCGATGAACCTGAACTGGACACTACCCCTGTAATGCCCGAACAGCCGAGCTTGCCGGGAGGGGAAGAATCGGACAATGAAAATGGAGGAGAAAATATGGAAACTCGTACAATCAGATTGAAAATCAGCGGGAAAACTTTTACCGCAACGCTGGTCGATAATTCTTCGACCCAGGCTTTGAAGGCATTGCTTGCCAAAGGTGACCTTACCATTCGGATGGAAGACTATGCACGGATGGAGAAAGTAGGACCGATAGGCACCACCTTGCCGCGCAACGATGAACAGATTTCGACCGGACCGGGCGACCTGATTCTGTATCAGGGACGCTATTTCGTCATCTATTACGGACGCAACAGTTACTCGCTTACCCGCCTCGGAAAGATTGACAATGTGACGGAAAGTGAATTGAAAGCAGCTTTGGGCGACGGTGATGTCACTGTCACACTTTCTTTGGGTGAAAGCAACTGAATGGATAATATAAAATAGGTATATCGATATGATGAACGGACAGAAAAAACTTTCGTGTCTGCTGGCGGCATTTCTGCTGGCAGGACTTACCACAGTAAGTGCGGAAACCGCTACAGATAAGTGTAACTTTTCAAATGGAAATGATATGGAAAAACTGGAACTGACTAATGAGTGGGATAAAGTGTTCCCACAGAGCGACAAAGTGAATCATAGCAAAGTGACCTTCCACAACCGTTACGGCGTCACGCTTGCGGCCGACCTCTATGTGCCGAAGAACGCTACGGGTAAGCTGGCTGCCATTGCTGTTAGCGGACCTTTCGGAGCCGTGAAGGAGCAGTCGTCCGGCCTCTATGCACAGACGCTGGCCGAGCGTGGCTTTCTGACTATCGCTTTCGACCCCTCTTTTACAGGCGAGAGTGGCGGCCAACCTCGCTATGTGGCTTCGCCCGACATCAATACGGAAGACTTCTGTGCGGCAGTGGACTATCTGTCAACCCGCGACGATGTGGATCCTGAACGTATCGGCATCCTTGGCATCTGTGGTTGGGGAGGCATGGCATTGAACGCCGCAGCCATCGATACACGTATCAAGGCGACGGTCACTTCGACCATGTACGACATGAGCCGCGTGAATGCCAACGGTTACTTCGACTCGATGGACGCTGATCAGCGATACGAACTCCGTCGTCAGCTTAACGCACAGCGCACAGTCGATTACCGCAATGGTTCGTACGAACGTGCCGGTGGTGTGGTTGACCCACTGCCAGCTGATGCCCCTCAGTTTGTGAAAGACTATTATGCATACTACAAAACGCCGCGTGGCTACCACAAGCGTTCGCTCAACTCAAACGACGGATGGAACAAGACTTCTTCGCTGTCGTTTATCAATATGCCCATCCTGACCTACAGCAACGAGATACGTAGTGCTGTCCTGATGATTCACGGTGAGAAGGCTCATTCGTGCTATTTCAGTCGGGATGCGTTCAAGAAACTGACAGGCGATAATAAGGAACTTCTCATCATCCCCGGTGCCAATCACACCGACTTGTACGACAATCTGAAGGTGATTCCTTTCGACAAGATTGAGAGTTTCTTCAGGGAGTATCTGTAATTCTTTAGTAGACAAGGGACAAGTTAACAAGGCCACAAGGATATTTTTCCTTGCAGTTTATAACCTTGTTAACTTATCCCTTGTTAACTTGTCAACTTGTCCACTCATCAACTAAGAATAGCCTTCAGCTGTTCGGCCATCTGTGCCTGCACTTCCTGTGCGGCCTTGCGGCTGGCGGCGGCGAAGTTCTCCGTCTTGTCCACGTAGATGATGCCACGGCTGGAGTTGACGATGAGTCCGCATTCCTTCGTCATGCCATACTTGCACACTTCTTCCAGCGATCCGCCCTGAGCACCTACACCCGGTACGAGCAGGAAGTGATTGGGAACGACTTTGCGGATATCCTCGAACATGCGGCCTTGTGTAGCACCTACCACGTACATCATGTTCTCGTCGTTAGCCCATTCCTGGCTCTTGCGAAGTACTTTTTCGAACAGACGTTCGCCATCCTTATCTTCCGTCAGCTGGAAGTCGTGCGAACCTTTGTTGCTGGTCAGCGCCAACAGGATGACCCACTTGCCTTCGTACGTCAGGAACGGTGTCACGCTGTCTTCGCCCATGTAAGGAGCTACGGTCACGGAGTCGATGTCCAGTTCTTCGAAGAAGGTACGGGCATACATGGCCGACGTGTTACCAATATCGCCACGTTTGGCATCGGCGATGATGAACTGGTCGGGATAGTTCTGCTTGATGTAGTTCACCGTCTTTTCGAAAGCGATCCATCCCTTCACGCCCATGCTCTCGTAGAAAGCCAGGTTGGGTTTGTAGGCGATGCAAAGATCGGCAGTAGCGTCGATAATGGCTTTGTTGAAAGCAAAGATGGGGTCTTCTTCTTTCAGCAGATGTTCGGGAATTTTCTTGATGTCCGTGTCGAGTCCTACGCAGAGGAACGACTGTTTCTTCTTGATGTTTTCAAAGAGTTGTTGCTTGTTCATGTCTTTTTATAGTTATGAGCTACAAGCTACGAGCTACAAGTGTCGTAGTGTTGTTGCTCAGGTTTATTTATAGTTACGAGCTACAAGCTACGAGCTACGAGTATGTAGCGTGCGGCTTTGCAGCTCTTGGTTATTGTTAGAGTTTTACACATGATGACGGAACTCGTAGCCCGTAGCTTGTAGCCCGTCACTCGTAGCTTGTAGCTTGTAGCCCGTAGCTCGTCACTCGTAGCTCATCACTCGTAGCTGCCTTACAGCTCGCTTTCCTTCAACCGTTCCGCATTTTCGGCCACGATGAGGTGGTCGATGCAGTCCTGTATGTCGCCGTCCATGAAGGCGGCCAGGTTGTAGATGGTGTAGTTGATGCGATGGTCGGTGATGCGTCACTGCGGGAAGTTGTCGGTGATGCGTCCCTGCGGGTAGTTGTAGGTACGTATCTTGGCCGAGCGGTCGCCTGTGGAGACCATTGTCTTACGCTTGGAGGCGATGTCGTCGATGTACTTCTGGTGCTCCTTGTCGTAGATGAAAGTACGCAGACGCGAGAGGGCACGTTCCTTGTTCTTGGGCTGGTCGCGCGTTTCGGTACACTCGATAAGGATTTCCTCTACTACGCCCGTGTTGGGGTTCTTCCAGTTGTAGCGCAGGCGTACGCCCGATTCTACCTTGTTCACGTTCTGACCGCCGGCACCGCCGCTTCGGAAGGTGTCCCACTTGATTTCGCCTTCGTTGATGACTACGTCGAACTCTTCGGCTTCGGGCAGT
>NZ_FR883075.1:0-563 GCF_000435115.1 Bacteroides sp. CAG:633
CCTTATGCTGTTGCCAAACTGTACGGTTACTGGATTGTAAAAGAGTATCGCGAGGCATACAACATGTACTGCTGTTCGGGCATCCTGTTCAACCACGAAAGCGAACGCCGTGGCGAAACTTTCGTAACGCGGAAAATCACGCTGGCAGCAGCACGTATCGCGCAAGGTAAGCAGGATCGTCTGTATCTGGGTAACCTGGATTCGCTGCGCGACTGGGGATACGCCAAAGACTATGTGGAATGTATGTGGCTGATTCTTCAACAGGAGAAGCCTGAAGACTTTGTGATAGCTACCGGCGTGCAACATTCGGTAAGAGAATTCTGCTATCTGGCTTTCAAATATGCAGGTATCGAACTGGAATTCAAGGGCGAAGGCATTGACGAGAAAGGCTACGACAAAGCCACGGGCAAATGTCTGGTAGAGGTAAGCGAAGACTTTTACCGTCCGACCGACGTGGTGAACCTGTGGGGAGACCCGACTAAAGCAAAGGCCAAACTGGGCTGGAATCCCAACAGCACCAGCTTTGAAGAACTGGTACGCATTATGGTGGAAGCAGATATGGC
>NZ_FR883076.1:0-673 GCF_000435115.1 Bacteroides sp. CAG:633
ATCTTTTTCATTAATAAAATGATAAAATCGTGCTGCAGTATAGTAAGTACCACTCCTCTCACTTTTTGGGACATCCTGTAAAGCGATTTGCAACGAACGGCGAGCTGCTTCGTAATTCCCTTCTTCCGTATATAAACGTGCTATCAAAGATTGTATTCCATTCCCTAAAGCCTTCTTACCCAATAAAAGACTTAACTGATAGGCACGCTGATAATAATATAAAGCACTGTCCCGTTGTTCCAAAAGCACAAAAGTATGACCGATATCCCTGTTACTATATATCATGCCCACACTATCCTGAAGTAAGATTTTGCACTGGAAGCTTTGTCTGTACACTTCCAACGCTTCGGGATAAAGATTCTGCCTTTTGAACAACGTCCCCATCTGCGAAAGGACCAGCTTTTTCACCGTCATATCCACCCGATCCTTATCCTCGCGCATCACGTCGAGTGCCCGCAGAAAATAGGCCAACGCCTGTGGCGCATCGCCCAAGTCGCTATACACGCGGCCGGCATAATAGTAGGCTTCGGGCAGGTGGGGAAGGCGCCTGTGATGCTCGTAGTAGGCCACTACGGGCAGAATGGCGCTGTCCGACGTATGCACGATGTAGGCCTTGTCCTTCGCCTTGATGCACAGCAGGCGGTAGTACATGCGGACGTACAGAGGTTCGTCC
>NZ_FR883076.1:696-1697 GCF_000435115.1 Bacteroides sp. CAG:633
CGTGTCGGCGGCATAGGAGGCCAACAGGGCACAGGCACTATCCGGCAGCACGGATGCCAAACTGTCCGCCGCAAGCAGCAGCGACGGATAGGGCTTGGGGCGGCAGGCGGACAGGCACAGCAGCACGCACAGGGCGGCAAACAGAACGGGCAGGCTTTTAAGCGACGTGCCCGGGTGTGTTTTTTCGATTGTATTCATATTCATTTGTACGTATAAGGTCTGTATGCAAATATCCGACTTATCGACTACACACCCAAAACAATTTGTATCAAATACCTTCGATGACGTAACATCGCGTGTTAAAAATTCAGGTTTCACCCTTGCAACGGATTGCAAAAGTTACACAAATGTTACATCAGACTTGCACGTACGTTACATAAACTTGCATGTACGTTACATCCTTCACCACATCGCCCTGTTTATCAACAGATTAACAAACACCCATCGAACAGGCTTAAATCCCGAAGAAATAGAAAAATCTACGTTACATCCTTCACCACATCATCTTGTTTATCAATAGATTAACAAATGCCCATCGAACAGGCTTAAATCCCGAAGAAATAGAAAAATCCGGAAAGGTGAAAGCAAGAGGTGAAACTTCCGTGAAACCGGATGTTTCATCCTATCTACCTGACAGCCAAGATCCTGAAAGCTAAGTGAAGGCGTGAAGGCAATTTCCCTCTTTCCCACTCTTCATCCGTGTAAATCCGCCTCATCAGTGTAGTCCGCGTATCCATCTTTCACCCACAAAGTAGCACTTTTCATTCCTAACCACCCACTTTAGCCGCGTAACATCCATAGTTAGCCACCGCAACAAGCAATGCCCGGCTAAGCGACAAGCAATCTCGCCGCCTATCGCAAGCAATGCCGCCGGGTTTTGCCCACAAAGCCCACGAGTATGACTCACAAACCTGCCAAGTATTGCCTAAGGATGTGTCGAAATAAAAGTATCTGAAACTCTCCTCCTTCAGGAAGGAGGAGTACCCGAAGGGGGAGGTGGT
>NZ_FR883077.1:0-11853 GCF_000435115.1 Bacteroides sp. CAG:633
GGAGAAGGAGCAGGAAGAGAAAACCGCCGTTGCCCGACTGCTGACAGCCGCCCACAACGCTGGATTCGAGGAAGTGCACCTGCAACTCGAACCCATCGCCGCCGCCCTGTCCTACGAACAGCATCTGCAACACGAAGAAACCGTACTCGTGGCCGACTTCGGAGGCGGTACGTCCGACTTCAGCATCGTCAGCCTGGCCCCGCAGAAGGCACAGCAGGCCGACCGCAGCCGCGACATCCTGGCCCACGGCGGACTATACATCGGGGGCGACCTGTTCGACTCCGAAATCATGTGGCACAAAGTCACGCCCCTGCTGGGCCGCGGCGTCGAATATCAGTCCTACGGCAAGAAGATAGAAGTGCCCAACAGCCTGTACCGCGAACTGCGCAACTGGGAGAGAAGCTTCCTGCTGAAAGACTCCAAAGACAGGCGGATGATGGACAAATACTACGTCTTCTCGGACAACAGTCCGCTGATAGACAACGTACGCGTGCTGATAGACAACAACTACGTCTACTCCCTCTTCAAAGAAATCGAACGGTCGAAAATCGCCCTCTCGGCCGACGACTGCTCGCACCTGCGCTTCGTCAAGCCCCGTCTGGAGCTCGAAACCGACCTGCCCTACGACGACTTCCGGCAGATGACCTCGCTCCACATCGACGCCATCAGCAACTATCTGGAGCAGATGCTGGCACACTCGGGCTTCAGTCCCCGTCAGATCGACGCCGTCTACATGACGGGCGGCAGCAGTCTGTCGCGCCCCATCATCGACCTGATGAGCCGCCTGTTCGGAGCCGGCAGCCTGCGTTCGGGCGATACCTTCCACAGCGTAGCCCACGGTCTGTCGCTGAGCCGGGCGTAGGTATAGGCTATCTGGTGCAGGGCAGTCGAATAACACAAAACTACCACCCCCAACCAGCTAGTTTACCGAGACTACCTACTTCCATTCGCTGGTAGCGAAAATCGCTTTCGAGTTCTGAAAAGAAAAGCATCCGACCTGAAAAACGAAGAGGGTGTGCCGCCGCAGAATCATCTGCAAACCGGCACACCCTCCTTGCTATATCCGATAAGGAATATTAATATTCCTCTTCTTCATCGCCGTCTCCAAAGCCCAGCGTCTTGTCCGTAATGTACATGTCGCCTTCGTAAACAGCCTGTACACGGCGTCCGTCTCCGTCCTTGGCATCGATTTCTACCTTGTAAACGTCCTCACCCGTGCTTGTAATGGTGATTGTACCCGATACCAGGAACAGTCCCTGTGCTGGATAAGAAGTGTATTCGATGTAAGTACATCCTTCGAAGTTGTCGCCATCCTGATAGCCGGGCAATGCTGTACCTACTTCACCGTAAGGATTGCTGATTTCGTATACACCTACCGGATTGGCTTTCTGATCAAGAGAAGTAGCCACCTCCAGATTCATGTACTTAATCCAGTCAGACGAAGTCAGCGTCAGCACCCATTTACCATTCACCGTACCCTTCTTGTCGCCCCAGAAGTCGGCTGTACAGTCGGCAAATCCTTCGATTACCAGCGGCGGCAATTCCTTTGTAGTGAAGTCCTGCGTAAAGACCTCCGTTGTCAGCTTTCCGCTGGCATCCACGCCAAAAGCGCAAGCTGTATATTCGGTCGAAGCCGACAACACCTCTGTATACACACGCGAGTCATTACCCTGCGACAAGGTGTCGGACAAAACGGCACCGTTCTCGGCCTGATATTTCTTCAGATCGGCAATCACTTTCTCTGCCACTGCCGTCGGGCTGCCCAGCTCGTCGAAAGTAGCTTTCTTCACCACATCAAAATAGTATGTTGCGTTCGCGTCCGACGGAGTCACCGCCACGGTAGCACTTGTCGTCTCTACATCCGACACTGCCACTTCGAACGTCACCGGTACGGGTGGTTCTTCACCCTTGTTTTCATCATCATCACAAGCCACAAATGACAATGTGAACATTGTCAATCCTGTCAATAGCCAATTTTTTACTTCCATAATAGTTGTTTTGTTTTAAAAAGGTTAATTGTTTTATTTTTCCCTCCGCACCCGCCGCCCTACGACGGCAAAGCCGGATAGAGTGTTCATTTTTTAACTATTTTCAAAAGTATTAAAAAAAAGCTATAGAGGAGTACGGTTTTGGATAAATTAACATAAGATTCGTTTTTTCTCCGATAAACATACAACGATGTAGTATAGAAAAGATACACACGCATGTGCATACATCAGATAAAACAATTCCCAAAAGCCCGGTCGCACCGCTGACGGGTGCAACCGGGTCAAACAAAACAAACAATCCCTTACTAGGAAGTAAGGTTGCTCCGCCGCACGCTTCGCCAAGCCAACGGCTGGACACAACTCCGTTTCACAACGAAGAATAGGGCATTGGTCACATTAAAGAACTGCCCTTATTGGGATTCTTCTACGTCGAAATCAACATCCAAGTCGAACGAACCACCTTCACCTATTTCTATATTTTTTACGACAAGCGTGTAGCAGGTATTACGTTCGATGTCAGTTTTACCTTCCGACAGAATCTTCGACAAAGGAATGTCATAAATGGCTTCGGCAGGTCCGACGCCATGCAACTTCTGTTCCCCATAAAGGCGTAATGTCATCTGGCTGGCCGGAGCCGAATACAAATAGAACAAGGCCTTGTACAGCTGGTCGGTATAGGTTTTCCCGAATGTTTCATCGGTCCGCTCTACCTCCTCTGCCACAGGAGAGGAAGCGGTCAGCGTAATCTTGTCACACGAGGCAAAACCCGTATTCGGGAAGATGTACGAAAGCGTACTGGCTCCCAGCAATTCGGCTTTCGTCAGACTGAAAGCGGTAATCTCCGCCGGGTCGTAAATCTTTAGGTCAAGACGCGCCACTACACGTTGCAGGGCAGCCTGCACAGCAGGAGCCTGATCGGTCCATGCCGGAATCGCGGCTTCGGCCGTCATCAGCAACGGACAGGCAAGGGATGCACTCATTGCGTCGGTCAGCAGCGACTCGAATTCAGACTTCGTCACCGCACCCGGCGCCGCACTTTCTACCAACGAAGTGACTTCCGCGCCATTGGCAACCAAGAACACCGTGCGGGCACTCTTATCTTTCAAGCCGTCCAGCGTCACGCTCTTGCTTTCGGTGGGTGACTGCGGCACCCAATCTTCTGCCACAAGGTTTTTATATACTTTTTCCAACTGTCCGCTGTTGTCGAACAGGTAGGCATCGAGGGTTTTCACGGTACGCTCCGCCTCGGTAGCCACCGCATAACTGTCTGCTCCGGCACGCGTCATCGGCTGGCTGATGCAGATTTCCAACGACTGCCCTTCCGCCTCGTTCAGCACCGGATTCTCATCGCCGGTACAGGCCGTGAAGGCCAACGCGGCAATAAAAGGTAAAAATATCTTTTTCATAATCTGTATTCCTCCATTTATTATTCTTTGATGCTGCGGATACGCAAAGCATCCCAAGCGCGTCCTTTGCTACTAGTATTGTTGCTTGTAGTATCCTGCTGCACACTTATTCCGGCAAGACTAAATGCCACAAAATACTTCGCTAAATTACCTCCACACCAATAATATGTTTGAGTCGTTCTTTTACTCAACCGAGTACATCCATAAGGATGACCACCATCATAAGTTGCCTCGATATAGCCACCTTGAAGGGTGATGGTCTGTTCCGAACTTATATATTCTCCCTTTTCATCGCACTCATAAAATTTCAGCACGAACTTACTGTTCGAAGCCGTTCTGCCACTGATATAGTAGTGCTTATTATTATAAGTCAAATAACTAAAAACATTACTTGAAGCGCCAACGGCCACCAAGGCTTCCCAATCTGTTTTTGTAGCCATACGATAACCGCTTTCAGACGGATCGGCACCGCTCCAAGTTCCCGGACGATGAGTATCAAACACCGAGACTCCAGTGTCTTCATCCACCGCAGGATCGGCAATGCCATACAAGAAAAACTCCTTCCCGTTCTTGCCAACGGCATCTTTACTGCCTGCCCACTGTTCCAAAGTAGCTGCACCGGGTTTGTTGATTGAAGGCAATTCATCCCAGTCCGGTCCTTCCGGTTCCGCCGGCTCCGCTGCTGCCTGAACGACATTGTAAGTCACCTTCACTTCCGGTTTCAGCATGTTACGAACTACAAACTGACCGGTTCGTTCTGTTTCGGCAGTATTCTTGGCAACTACCACCTGGAACTTCTGTACCAGCGAGCGGGTTTCTGTTACTGTCAGCCATTTGCTACCACTCAACACAGCGACCTCTACTTCTATATTGCTGCTTTCAGATGTAACGGAAAAAGCAGCCCCTTCAGCAGGAACATAAATTGTCTTTACGTCGCCAGCCACAGCTTTGTTGTCATCTTTCAGCGTAATGCCGGAATCGTCAGTATCTACCGTAACCTCCAAGCCGTTTTCTACCGTCACTTCATTCTCAATCGCCTGCGAAGCCCAATCGGTTACCGTTACTTCAGTTTTGATAGCACCGTCTACTTCGTAAAGTGTCACTGTATACAGTTTATTACGCATGAAAGCAGGATGATTGTTCTGATTCTTAAACTCAACAATAGGCAGACTGGCATACTTTATACCGTCTTCATCTACTCCTTCGAACGAAATCTGCAAACCGCTTTCCTCAACGCTACCCTCGTAGGTGTAGAATATCTGAACCGATCTGCCGTTTGGCACACTCAATCCGCTTTTGGTACGGGTTTCTTTACTACCGCTTTCCTTTGCAATGATGGAAGTTTCGTCTTCTACATAAAACGACTCTTTTACACTGTTTTCCATCTTTGCTCCGGTAATCGTTAGTCCATCAACCCGATTCACAACATCGATACGTGCCACGAGACGAACCATGGTGAAATTTATATTAAGCACGGTAGTAGCATTGGTGATGTGTGCTGTGTTTGCACCCTGCATAATAAACCCTACCTCGCTCCAGCGCGTATAGTCTTCAGATGTAGCCCTCAGCTCTAAATAATCGGCGTAGGTACTTGTACCTTCCTCTAAATCCAGATGATTCTCGTTGGCTATGGCTTCAATATAGTAATCACCATTTTCCAAGTCGATAGCTGGGTTATTCTGGAGTAGTTGATTTTCCGTCAAATGAATCACGCTTTTCAATACTCCTTTCTCTCCTCCGGTATAGTCGAAACAATAAAGATCGGCCTGATGAAGGGCACTTTCAGCCCCCGTATCCTCGGTCGTTTCGTCGACACGGGTAGAGGCAGCACCCTCAGGTAAGCCAAAGCTCACCGTTATACGTCGGCCTGTATTGCCATCCATCGCGTTTTCCTCGCTGGTACACGAATAAAAAGCGACTGCCAGCAATGCGCCAAACAGATAATATATGTACTTTTTCATGATTGTTACTTTTTATTATTTTACTTTTCTTGAAGAGCAGGATCGTCGGTAATACAACGGATAGAGCAGCAATCCTGAGCAGCCACCTCCGAAAATCCCAATAAAGACACACGATTACCGAATGGATAGTTACCATTAAAATATACATCCTTTACACGTGTATTGTCATTGAAAGTGAAAGCCATTTTATCATCCGATACCCAATAGAAGCCATCGTTGTTAACACTGTAATCTGTAATATCTTTCCATAGAACAGTGAAATAACGACCACCACCATATGTTGTCAAGACATCGTTGTGAGTCTCAGTGCCTGGCATCGGACGGGCAACAGGGAATGTAAAGTATTGTCCACCGACAGTACCTACATTGACATGATAGAACGCATGAATAAAGCCGTTTGCACCGAAATAGCGGGTTACTACATTTTCATTGTTCTCCCAGTCGATACCAGACAGCTCACTTTCTTGGAAACCATCGGGAACGACCAATGCATCGATACGCAAGTACGTTTTTTTGGATACTGTTTCTGCCGACCAACGAATGGCATACGAGCAAACGCCTTCAATCTTCTTGAGTTCAACGCGATTGTTGAGTACTGAAGCCAAGCCGTCATCCCCTCTCAATGCTTCGGTCGGTTTTATTTTAGCAAAGTCTGCCTTTGTAGGTATACGCCAACCATCGGGGCATACATAGTCGCCTACATCGTTGGCTGTTTTTGCGCCACATGCTTTGGCACGTTCTGCCCAAGTGGAACCACCACCAGTACCGAGCCAATAATCGGTCATACCTGTATTCTGATTCATGAAGTAAATCGGTAACTCGTCATTTGCGAAGTTGTCATTGGTCTCATAAGAATAGCTGGGAGCATCGTCGTAGCCATTTGATGAGCCGGTGGCTGATAAAATAAAGTCATTATTTAACTGATATTCAGTACCCTGAACAGCGTAATACCAACGTCTACGTCCTTGACTTGTTGTCCAATAACCACCCATAGCATCCTTATAGTCTGTAAAACCATATTTGCGTCCCCATTGATAAAGACTGCCTTGGGTCTGATAACTTGAAGCAATGCTGCTTGTTTGGCTACTCTTGTCATATACAAGGTCGCCCTTCGCCCACTTCAACAACGGATTCTTACTATGATCCACCTCCTCATCTTCCTTTCCTTCCTGCGTAAACGTAATCGACACCGTCGCATCAGCTATCAGTTTATTTGTAGCAGTCACCGTCAGCGTACGTTCTTCGGAAGTAGCATTGGCAGGGATGGTCAGTGTCCAATAACCTTTTTCCCACAGATAGTCGGCACGGGTTTCAGCAGGAGCTGCCAGCGTCCAGCCGTCGGGCAGAGTGGTATGAGTCAGGGCTGCTTCGATGTTCGCGCTCTTCACATACAGATAATAGGTAGCAGCTGCATCGGCGGCAACGTTCACCGTCTGGGTGCTCTTCAGTTCTCCTTCTTCCGGATAAACCACCGTTGCTTCGGGCTCCTGCGTCTTGTCGGTAGCGGCAGTCATCATCAGGGCACTTCCGGCACCGATTTCCAAGCTGGAAGAAATTTCAGACCAGTCCGTCACTGTCAGTTCCGGTTCGATGATACCACTGTTGTTCACTAACTTCACGGTGTACAAGTGGTTACGGAGTACTTGGGCAACGGGAACTTCCGTACGGTATGCCGCACCGTTCATCGTGCCGGTGATTACCATTACTGTACTGTTCTCCGGATTCTCGTAAGAATAAGGTACAGTGCTTTCGCCCGTCTCGACATCGGCAGGAATAGTAAAGCTATCGCCATCGGCATGTTTCACCAAGTAAGATTTCTTCACGGCTCCTTTCAGCGTGAAAGCCACATCGCTGACGCCGGCCTCAACGGCTCCTTCTACCTGGAAAGTGGCGGCCAGGCGCACCAGCTCCATGCTGAGTGTAGTGGTTTGTCCGCCTGCCAACGTAATATCCTGTGCGGTAGCACCCTGCATCAGCAGGTTACCATCAAAAGCGGCCATCGTGGTCTGTGCCAGAAAATCGCCGTAAGTGTTGATGCCCGTCAGCATCTCGGCATTGGCAATGGCCTCTACATGATAGGTTCCGCCTTCGGGCACTTTGAACGAACCCGGAAGTCCGGCTTCGGTTTTATCGCTCAACGTAACGGGAAGTGTATATTTCAGCTCAGAGCTTTCCTCCGTTCCCTCAAAAAGATAGACCGTAACCTTCTCTACAGCCGTTTGGTCGACCGCACGAGTCACGGCAAAGCCGTTCAGTCCGGTAAAGTTCATCCGAACCATCGCCTCGTCTCCGGCATATCCGCCCGCGTTGTCCAGTTCGCTGGAGCAGGCGGCGAAACTTGCCAGCATGGCAAGTATCATGATACGTGATATGATATTTTTCATAAATCTGATTCCTTAGTCTGTTAATAGAATTATTCGGCAGCCTGTGTCACTACCAATGTGTAAGTGACGTTAGGATCTGCATCGGTCGAAAGCTCGACGTAAGCCTTGCGGGGCGCTCCGCTTTCGTTGGCCGAAGTGGCGGCGATGGTCAGGGTATTACCCGAAGGGGNTCAGGGTATTACCCGAAGGGGTAGCCGTCAGGAAGTCGGCGCCTTTGGTCACCTCGGCTTTCCAGGCCACGTTGGTAGTCACGGTCAGATGGGCACTGCTACCTTCGGCCTGGGCCAGCATCAGCTTGTTGCCGGTCAGTCCGTCGCCCGTCACAATAAAGTTGTCTACCTGTACGGGATGTTCGATGGTGCCGCCGTCTTCCCAGTCGCGTACGGTGAAAGTCACGTCTACCGTAGCATCCAAGCCATTAATCTTGGTAATGGTCACTAAGTAACGGGTATTGCGCTCCACTGCCAGCTGATTGCCATCGGTATCGGCAAACGGGAGGTCGAAAACCGCAAGTACGGTCTTTCCGCCTACCGTCAGGTTACCGGTTACCACCAGTTTGACGTTGTCGGTAGCAGGAGCTTCGTAAGGATAGAGCAAGCTGTTGTAATAAGCCGCTTCGGAAGTTGTGGAAGTAGCTGCTGCAATCGTCTGCTCCAGCTTCAGCGTGGCCGAACCGTCGGCGTAGTTACCTTCCGAGGGGAAGATGAACGAGTTGGGTCGTGCGCTCACCATCTCTAATTTGGAGGGAATGAACAATACACCTTCCTGTGCCCTGACGGCAAGGTCGATGCGTGCTACCACGCGCTCCAGTGCCACACCGCTGACGGTCACCGAAAGCGGATCGTCGTCCCAGGCATTGGCAGCCACGGAGGCCTCGGCTGTCATCGGCAACGGGCTGGCTTCGGTTACTTCCGGATTGGCCGTCATCGCATTCATCAGCAATGCACGGAAAGCCGATTCCGTCATACCTGCAACAGCATTTTCTTTCAGCGAAGTAATGTCCGCCCCGTTTGCCACGAAGAAGATTTTCTTTGCTGTGCGGCTTACGCCGGACAGGGTAACGGTCTTACTATCTTCCAACGTTGCAGGAGTCCAGCTATCTGACAGCAGATTATTGTATTTCTTTTCCAACACATAGTCCTGAGTCTCTGCAGCGGGAGCAAAGAGATAGGCATCGAGAGTTTTCACAGTGCGCTCGGCTTCCGTAGCCACCGAATAGGCCGTACGGGTATTCGCTTCGGTCGAAGCCGACAGTTTCAGTTCCACGTTCAGACCGCCTTCCTTACGGATATCCAACGTGGATTCTTCATTGGAGCAGGCAGCACACAGCAATGCAGCCAACACTCCGAATAACAGTCTCTTCATCATGTAGCTTTTTTAGATTTTAAAGAACAAAAGTTGCATTATTCCCAATCCGGGACACTAAATTCGAATCCCCCTTCCACTTCGACGAGGAGGACTTCTACAACGGGCGGTTCATACGCCACAGATACGCATTCTTTTTCCATACACATAGAATTTTTATGCGTCGATCCAGTTCCTAAAAAGACAAAATTGATTTCCTAGTTACAAGAAGCGTGGAACTGCGTGCTGTTTCACGTTACTTGGAGGCCCTAGGAATAGCCCAACTACATACGAGAACAGACAGCAGACCCACGCTATGCGTGAGAAACTACCGTGCCATTCTTGTGTAGTTTGAAAATTTCCTAGGTTTCCAAGACAAGAATGAAGCACAACGCTTCTACCAATTTCTTTCCATAAGTTGTGCCGCGAACACTTTCGGCATGCACGCTGCAAATATATCTGTTTTTTTCAAAAAGAGCAAAACTGTTTTCAACTTTTTTTGCGTTTTCTTTTTTTACCGTACAGAAAGAAATTGTATAGCGGCAAGTCCACAATGAATTGAATTGAAATATTATATATTAAGGTATTCCAACGGATGAAAAAGCCCAAATACCCTCAATCGATTATACTTAAAAACAAACAGGCCCTTACTTGGGAAGAATATTAAACTAACAGGAAAAAATATAAAACGTTCGCACGAGCCTGCCTTCTGCCACCGTAAAAAATAAATCCTCCCCCCTGCGACGAAGCAGCCCCCAAAACCACTATCTTTGCTCCCGCAACCGATACGGGAGGGCACATCCCCAAAAGCAGCAGGCAGTTGCCCGGGCTTTTCGACATCCCCTTCCGCGCACTACATACAATATACAATAGAATCATTATGGATATCAACGCCCTCTATCAACTGTTTCTGGAGTGCAGCTGCGTCACTACCGACAGTCGCAACTGCCCCGAAGGATCACTCTTCATCGCCCTGAAAGGCGAAACGTTCAACGGAAATGCTTTTGCCGCCCGCGCGCTCGAAGCCGGAAGCCGATACGCCGTGGTCGACGAACCCCAATACGCTCCGCAGGGAGACCACCGCTACTTCCTCGTGGACAACTGTCTGAAAGCCTTGCAGCAACTGGCCAACCATCACCGCCGGCAGATGGGCACGCGCATCATCGGCATCACCGGCACCAACGGCAAGACTACGACCAAGGAACTGCTGGCCGCCGTGCTGTCGCAAAGCCACCACATACTCTACACCGAAGGCAACCTGAACAACCACATCGGTGTCCCCCTCACCCTGCTTCGCCTGCGCACCGAGCACGAACTGGCCGTCGTAGAAATGGGAGCCAGCCATCCCGGCGACATCAAGGAACTGGTGGACATCGCCGAACCCGACTACGGACTCATCACCAACGTGGGCAAGGCACATCTGGAGGGCTTCGGCTCGTTCGAGGGAGTGATGCGCACCAAGGGCGAACTCTTCGACTTCCTGCGCCGCCACGGCGACTCTACCGTCTTCGTCCATCACGACAATCCCTACCTGTGCGAAATGGCCTGGGGTCTGAACCCCATCTACTACGGCACCGACAGCAGTCTGTACGTCAACGGGCAGGTGACCGGCAACTCGCCCTACCTGGCCTTCGCCTGGAAAGCCGGAAAAGACGGCGAGCGCCACGAAGTGCAGACTCACCTCATCGGCGAATACAACTTTGCCAACGCACTGGCCGCCGTCACCGTAGGACGCTTCTTCGGCGTTGAGCCTGCCAAGATAGACAAAGCCCTGCAAGAGTATGTGCCGCAGAACAACCGCTCGCAGCTGAAGCAGACGGCCGACAACACCCTCATCATCGACGCCTACAACGCCAACCCCACCAGCATGCGCGCCTCCATCGGCAACTTCTACAAGATGAAGGCCGACCACAAAATGCTCATCCTGGGCGACATGCGCGAGCTGGGCAAGGACAGTGCCGAAGAGCATCAGAAAGTAGTGGATTATCTGGAGGAATGCGATTTGCGCGACGTCATCCTCGTGGGCGAACAGTTTGCGGCCACCCGCCACACCTGCCCCACTTATCCCGACGCTCCCGCCCTGATCGAGCATCTGAAGGCCGACAAGCCTCACGGCAAGACCATTCTGATAAAAGGGTCGAACGGTATACGGCTGAGCTCGGTGGTAGAATATTTGTAAGAGGGAAACAGAATGGATACGCGGACGACGCGGAATAAACGGATCATCACGGATTTTATTTCATTCAAATTATCGTCCGTGTTCGTCCGCTTTCTCCGCGTCGTCCGCGTATCCATCCCTACCCTCTTCTCCGCATCAGCACAAAGCGCCCCACCAGCGAGGCCAGCAACACTCCCGTCGTATTGGCGGCAAAGTCCAGCCAGTCGCCACCGCGATACGTGGTGCAATACTCCTGCAACAGTTCCACCACCCCGCTGAACAGCACGGGACACAGTGCCGCACCCACCCAGGCGTGCCACATGCGCGCCCGACCGGCATCCTTGCGGTGTGCCCGCACAAACTCCAGCCACAACATGCCCGACATGCCCAGGTACATGCACACGTGCACCACCTTGTCGATGCCCGGAATGGAGTCCATCTCCGTCTGAGGCGGTTTGAAGAAAGAAAGGTAAACAACCGTCAGAATGATGAGCAGCGACAACGGATACTTCTTTATATAATATAGCATAAGCAGATAATTTTTCTGGTTTTTAATGAACGCCAACAGCGAATCGGTTCTGTTCCGCATGCGACATTGGACACTTGTACGGC
>NZ_FR883077.1:11884-12217 GCF_000435115.1 Bacteroides sp. CAG:633
GCTCGCGAGCCGTACAAGTGTTTCTCGCGAGCCGTGCAAGTGTCCCACAAATGGAATGCAAGTGTCCCACACACCGAGGTCGGCAGGCTTTAACCGACCGCAACTTCATCCGGCTTGCTTCCCGCAAATGAATGTTTTTTCGGCGGAGGATTCGCATAAATTACAATTCGCAATGCAAAAGTACGGAATATTTTCTATATTTGCACTCTTTCAATAAATATTCATTACGGATTGTAAGCAAAAAGACTATTCATATGACAAAGAAAGACAGAGCCAACTTTGGCAGCAAACTGGGCGTAATACTCGCGTCGGCCGGTTCGGCCGTAGGGTTAG
>NZ_FR883078.1:0-8809 GCF_000435115.1 Bacteroides sp. CAG:633
CTTGATGGACCAAATTTATTTAGTAATTATAATTTTTAACTCGTCCTCTAATTTTTAGTGGACACTAGTGAATTTGACTAATGAAACCATGTCTTATGCAAAGATACACATTCTCTTCGGAGAGTGAAGAGAAAAGCCATAAAAAAAGCGGTTTACCTTCTTAACCGGCAACCGCTTCATTATTTGTAGTGGATACGAGAATCGAACTCGTATTGCATGCGTGAGAGGCATGTGTCCTAACCGTTAGACGAATCCACCGTCCCATCTCATTGTACACCCTCAGGGATTCGAACCCTGGACCCACTGATTAAGAGTCAGTTGCTCTACCAACTGAGCTAAGAGTGCATTAGGCGGAAGCTGGGGGATTCGAACCCCCGGTACGGTAACCCGTACGTCAGTTTAGCAAACTGGTGGTTTCAGCCACTCACCCAAACTTCCTTTAACCTGCATTATCTCTCAAATGCGGTGCAAAGGTATGGGAAACTTTTGGACTGTGCAAGTCTTTTCGATAGTTTTTTTTCGCCACCAGTTGCCAAAAACAGCTAATTGGCTAACATTCAAAACATAAAACATCGAAAAAAAATTCTTGATTTATATCAACAGCCTCCTTCCCCCTTTTTCATACCTTTGCACAATTTTATTTCAATACGCACAGTCCTGCAAAGGACTTGTACAAGATAAAGCACTATATATCTGCAATTTGTATATTAAGAAAGTCTTTTTCCCTATAAAAATTCAATAGGTATGAGTATGATACAACAGGAAAGTTTGAAAAAACGACTGGCCAAACTGGCTGCTCCCATATTTATAGAGACCCTGCTCATTATGATGCTCGGCGCTGTCGACACCATTATGCTAAGCCGGCATTCGGACAACAGCGTTGCTGCCGTAGGAGTAGTCAACCAAATCATCATGCTTACTTTTCTGGTTTTCGAAGTGATCAATCTGGGTACTTCTGTACTTTGCTCCCAATATCTGGGCGCACGCCTGCAAAAAAAGGTTGTTCAGGTAGTAGGCGTATCCATCCTGGTCAATCTTGCAGTAGGCATCACAGTCAGTCTTCTGTTATACCTTGGCGCCAGCCCGATTCTCCGGCTGATGGGGCTTACACCCGAACTGATGAAAGACGGTTTGTCCTACATGCGCATAGTGGGTGCATTCGCATTCTTTCAGGCTCTTTCCCTTACCCTTTCTGCTTCGTTGCGCAGCGCTAACAAGGCCATCTACCCCATGATGGTCACTGTAGTCGTCAACATACTTAACATCATCGGTAACTACTCCCTGATATTCGGCCGTTTCGGCTTTCCGGAACTTGGAGTAGAAGGTGCTGCCATTTCTACAGCTTTCAGTCGTGGTGTGTCCATGATCTTACTCTTTATCATTCTATTCCGCAAACATATCTCACGTTTCCCGCTGGCCTATTTCCGTCCCTTCCCCTGGATCGAACTGAAGAACCTGATGAAAGTAGGATTGCCTTCGGCCGGCGAGCAGTTGTCTTACAGTTCTTCGCAGGTGGTTATCACTTACTTCATCAACATGCTGGGGGTAGAGGCACTTGCCACACGAACCTACTGTGTCAACATCGTTATGTTCGCTTATCTGTTCAGCATATCCATGGCACAAGGAGGAGCCATCTGCATCGGCCATCTAATCGGAGAACGAAAACCTCATGCCGCCTTTCTTATGGGCAAATATGTCATGAAGAAGTCGGTGATGATCACCGTTATTCTTTCTACCATCCTTGCTTTATGCGGACATAGCATCCTGGGATGGCTTACTTCCAACCCCGAAATTATCCGCCTGGGAGTACTTATCCTATTCATAGACATCATTCTCGAAATAGGACGTCCTATCAACATCTTTGCCACAGCAGCCCTTCGGGCAGCAGGCGATGTCAATTATCCCTTCTACGTAGGACTCGTGGTTCAATGGAGCGTAGCTGTCGGATTGGGATATTTCTTCGGCATTCCACTCGGTTGGGGCATCTGCGGCATGTGGACAGCTTTCCTTTTAGACGAAAACATCCGGGGAGGTATTTTTGTACGTCGCTGGTACAGCATGAAATGGGCAAGCAAAAGTTTTGTAAAGAACTCCTAACTGCCCACAGCAAAGGTCACGAGCCAGAAAGGAGGAACATCAAAAACGCACGTTCTTCTTGCTCATTCAGTCTTAATATACTACCTTTGTTGTCGAAACAACAAATTATTGTAGATTATGGACGAGCTTTTAAAACAAACAATCGACCTGGCTGTCAATTCACGTTATCCCGGTATGCTGCCCGAAGCAAAAAGAATGCTCGGAGAGATTCTTATCCGTAAAGAAGTAGCCAAGGGAGAAGTTATGCTCAAGGAAGGCCAAATCAGCCATCACATCATCCTTGTCGGAAAAGGAATGATGCGACAATTCTATTACAAGGGGGGAAAAGACGTCACCGAACACTTTTCGTATGAAGGATGTGTCCTGATGTGCATTGAAAGCACCTTGAAAAAAGAGCCTACCAAATTGATGATTGAAGCTCTGGAAGACTGCATTGTCTATCTGCTACCATACGATAAATTGATGCAACTTACCGAAATATCCTGGGAGATAAACATGTTTTATAGGAAAATTCTGGAATATTCCCTCATCGTATCCCAAGTGAAAGCCGACTCCTGGCGTTTTGAGACCGCACGCGAACGTTACAACTTGTTGTTGAGCACACAACCTGAGGTCATCAAAAGAGCCCCTCTTTCGCATATTGCCTCCTATCTGCTAATGACCCCTGAAACATTAAGTCGGGTACGTTCGAATTCATAAATATATATTTCTTCGCCATAAACGGCATCCAGCATGCGGTTCAGCCCGTCGTAGGTGAACTTGTAGCCGCGGAGGGTTGTCTCATTTCCGGCTTTCCAGGTCATGCTGCTGATGTTGCCGTTGTAGCATGGCGTGCCGTTCCCGGTGTTGTAATACAGGTTCTGCGAGAACTTGGTGCCGCTGATGGCTGTCAGCCAATTTTGTATATTATACTTGTACTCTATCCGGAAGTCTGGATTGCTGATATTGTGGAATGTATTGGCGATGATGCGCTCTGTAACGTCATAAGTATATGTCAAAAGCTGTACTTCCGGTCCGTTGTTCATCCGGTGCTTCACGGATGCCAAAAGGTTTTTCTTGTTGTATAAATAGGTATACGTTTCGGTGAGGAGCACCTTTTCGGCGGGAGTACCGAACGTTCCGGTGAAATAGACAGACGTTTGAGTTAGCGGTTTTCCGGTAAATGAATACGTGTAATCCGTTTTCCGGTTATAGCTCAGTGAGTCATGCAGCAGGGTAGAAACCAGTTTTCTTTTCCGGTTGTAGGCATAGAGCTCGTATCGGTGGCGGTCCGGTTCGGACATCCGGCTGACGATGCGGCCCGTAAGTGTGCCCGATAACGTTGGGTATTCCAGATCGGGAATATTCTTGAATCCGTCCACCTTATGTTTGAAGTCATAGTTGTCGTAATAATTGATGATTTCGTATAGCATGTTATGCTCGATGGGAGTTAATGTTCCATTTAAGTTGACATGGTATCCTGTCCCTACGAGTTCTTGGCATAATTCAAACTGTATAGCAGTTTTCATCATAATATTCTCCAAGTCAATTGGCAGATTGCTATAAAAGCAGCTTATCACTCTTTTGTCCAGATCCTTTATGCCTGTTATTAGTGATTGGTCTGCTATAGCCTGCACTGCTAACCGGTTATGTTTGTCGTAGAGGTACAGCCTGTATTTTCCTTTTTTCTTCATGTTTCCGTCCTGCATCAGGGTCAGGTGGTCGGCTGCGTCATAAGCATATGTCACGGGGTCCGTTCCCGGCAATTTTTTTTCGACTAGGCGGTTCCGGTGGTCATATCTGTACCGGTAAGCATATTTGTCCAGATTCTGAGAGGTGATGTCGTCGTTTATCATGGGTGGCAGCACGTAAAACAGGTTTCCGTAGTCGTCGTACACGTAATACGTGTCGTGCGAGACAGTTCCATCCATCTCTCGGGTAAGGATGGTTTTTCCCTGCATGTTGGTAAAGGTGTAACTGACGTGACCGTCTTCATCGGTTTCTTCTGTCGCCTCCAGTAGTCCGGCCTGGTAGTTCCCGTTTCGTGCCAGTTTTCCAGCAGCATCTATGTAGTAGTATGCGCAACACCAGTTTCCGGCATCAGCATTCGTTCCGTATACGATGGTCTTTGAATGCCCGTTCCAGTCTTCACCCGGCTTGGTCATCTTTATGATTCGGTTCAGTGGTGACTTTTCATATTCTGTGGAGATGTAAGGACGGGAGTCTTTGTAATAGAATTGGGATGAAAGACTGAAATTAGGTACATCAAGATACTTTTCTTTTCTCGGCATGGGCAGATACTGTATATCAGGTCTTCCCGTCTGGTCATATCCTTGGACGGTCAGCAGGCAGCTGTCTGTTTCCGCAAAAGGATAGTTTCTTGTCATTTTCTGGAAAGGGCGTCCCAAGCCGTCATAATACCGGACCTGTTCGATGTACGTGTCACCCTGCTCGGTGAGCATTGTACGCGTTTGCAGATAATTCAACGCGGTTTCCTGTGCCTGTGTGCACACAGATATGATGCACAAGCATAAAAATGTCAGATATCTTTTCATAATTCGTTGGGTATTTCAGTGTTTTGATAATGTTTGATGTAACTCTCTACCACCTTTCCTTCATGGTTCTTCACCGTACTGAGCTGCCCTTTGTCGTTATACTCGTAGGTGGTTTTTTCTCCGTGGGGAGCGGTATGCGAAGTCATGCCTACCAACGGCTCGTAGGTGTAGGTGGTGACCAGGGCATGCGGCAACGAAGTACGCAGTCCGTCCAGTGCTGTCATATCCGGCACGTCCTGGTCCGACATACTTTCAGGACTCCTGCCCAGTGCCGTTTTGACTTCATTGTACGTCACTCCTTCGATTTCTGCGACGAGGTAACGCCCGTTATACCCCCACACCAGAACTTTCTTCGGGCGATTGCGGCTTGTCACATAAATGGGATTTCCGTACGCATCATGCACCTCGCAGGCTTCTTGTTTCTCGTATGGATAGCTGCCTTTGCGGGTATAGACGGCGGCATCCACTACGCCCCCATTGGACAATAGCTTGGGCTGGGTCCACTTTCCTTCCAACAATTTATTCCCCAGAAAACGTTCTTCTGCGATTACGCGGCCCACGATGTTGCGGTCTACCAGTTTCTTGTGTACATTATCGACAGGATAAATGGGAGTTGCTTCCTGCGTGTCTGCTACCGAGGTATTCTTTATGTTGCTGTTTCCCTGTATCTGGTATACGTTGTTCCGGGTACTGGTTAAAATCGAATCGGTAGGATAGCTGAAGGTGGTTTTCAGCGTATCTTGTGTAGAGGTACTTTCTGTCTGTTGCTTTAGCCGGTCGTAATTGTTGTATGTATACTCTTTTGTGAAAACTATAGGGGCGGCATTCTTGAAGTAGCTTGTAGTCTTCTCCATGCTCACGGGATACTTCTGCATGCGGATGCGCATGGCCATGGCTCCTCCCGAAACCGGACGCAGAGAGACGGAATAATCCGGTTCTGCCAGTTGTTGCCCGGGAGAAGGGACAGGTTGCAGCGTGGGGAAGAGGTTGCGATAGGTGTATTCCGTACGTTGTTGCTCTACCGATTGGCTGTTGTATACGCGTTTCCACAATAAATGTCCGCGCCGCAAGCATTTGCTGGTTGCCATAGTGGCGTTTCCAGAAACCAGCTCCAGAGGGGTGGGAAACCCTGTGCTTGCCGTCCAACTGTAGTTGACATCTCCCTGGTCCGGACAAGTGTGGTAATCGGAGAAGTGATACTGAATGTATGACTTGTCCCCCAATGTTTCTTTCACATACGAATATCCGATACGTGGCTCTTCGATGTTGTAGTTTTGAAGCCATACGTTGTTCCATATATAGATGGTGTCGCCGTTCGTCCGTCGGAAGTAAGGCCTGTATTTCAGCAAGATGCCGCTGCCTTTCACACTGAGCGGTTCGGTATAGGTATAAGTCTTGCTCTCTTTGGAGTAGAAGTTGGTGCCTTCAATCCGGTAATGGTTTTCCAGAGATTTTATTCTGAAGCCGTTGGTCTTTCCGGCTATATCCACAAGGCGGGAGTGGAATGACAAATCGGTCACTTCGGTGTCCACTCTCTTGCTGTAGCTATGCGGCTCGTATTCGAACAAAGTGTACCCGCCTGTAGGATAAGTCATCTTTGTCATCAGGCTGACCGGATTGATGGGGAGAAGACCTTTCAGATACCCGAAGTCATCCACGTTGTCGGTCGACGGCTCGGCATACGTTGCAGGATGCCGGTATTCGAATGAATATTTCCCTTCATCCGGCATCGTGACTTGTTGCAGGAATCTCAGATGCTTCCGGTTCGAGTAGGACAGGCTGTAAGTATACACCGTTTTATTTCCTTGTTTCACGTCAATGGCATCCAGCTGGTACGACAGATTGTTGTATTTCTGGAATTCCTGATAGAAAGTCCGGCACGTCTCCACGCTTTTCCGGAATTCGACGCGCAGGCCGGTGTCGGCTATCTCGATGGATTCGGGGAATACCATTTTAGTGGCTTTGTAGGTATATGGATCCATCGGATTGGGAGCGACCAGCAGTTTGGTGCGCGAAGCGGCCCAGATAGGCGACCACATGTTATGGATGTTATCAGAAGTATAGTTCACAACAAGTGTCCGTCCGTTGGGTGCCGTTATCTTTGTCAGGTGCCAGGCATTGATGCAGCTTTTCTTTTCCGCGGCAGTGAATTCTTTGGCGGGAGAGAAGTTCATGTTATATTCCAGACTTGCCAACGCACCACCGAATGTATAAACGTAGCCGTCGGGAGCTGTGATTCTGATTTCCGAATCCGCCGGATACCCCAGATATTCGGTTTGGGCAGTGAGGCCGGAAAGGTCTGCCTTGTAGCCCTTGTCGCTGGCACGTACCACGCCCTGGTTGTCTATCATGAAAGTGCCGTTGTGCCCGGGCATGGCGAACATGAACAGGTCGGGTTCACAGTCGTAAAAACAATTGTCTACGTATGGAAGGGCACAATAAACGCCATAATTCTTAAGGACTCCCGGCCAGAAGAGGTACAAATGTTCCTGAAGATAGGGTTTCTGTTGCACTGCCTGCCAGAATCCTTTGGCTGGATCCGGGGTAGTCGTATATTCCTTGAAGTCGTCTGGCACCCCGTATATTTCGCGCGTCACCGCCCCCATCCCGCCTATCGACCAGTTCAGGCCTACAAATCCGGCACGTTTGGCAGGTTGGAAACCATCAGATACGTAGTTCAGCACCAGCGGGATGTCGAAGTCGGGGTCTTCGATGTGGTAGAGGGGGACGGAAACATTAACTTGTCCGGTATATAGGGAAACCGGAATATTGCCATATTTGATAAAATCGGCTGTCTGCGGACTGACTTTGCCATACTCGTTTTGTGCCTTAAGTACCAGCGAAAGCAGGCAGACGGATAGAATTAAAATAAGTCTTTTCATATATCTATATATTTTGTTAGGATTTATAATTTATGTAAAGAGGGTGTGTCATCATTTACTACAGATTTCACAGATTGGCACAGATTTTTTCTTGATCTTCAGATTGTCAGATTCAGTGATCTGTAATAATCCGAGTAATCTGTGGTAAAAAACTTATTCTGATACACCCTCTTGCTTTTGCTTACAGCAGGTTAGCGGCTTGAACGCCCAGTGCGCCGGCCAGCACACCTGCCACAGCACAGATGATCTTGATAATCAGATCCCAAGTCGATTTCTTGACAGCCATAATTTTCACACCTCCTTTCGTTGCGGTTGATAGTAGTTGACGAGGGGACAAGTTGACGAGTTGACAAGTTGACGAGTTGACAAGTTGACGAGGGGCTTTAGCTGCCGAAGTTCCCGTAATCCTCGTTGTCCTCGTTTACTACCCACTTGCCTCCATTATCAATTCTCCATTCTCAATTATCAATTATCCATTCCCCTACATCTCCTTCGCCACCTCGAAGCACGGGCATTGCTTCACCCACTCCCATGCCTCGACCGTTCCGTTGCGGTCCAGGTCGGGGCTGAGGTCGCGGTGTCCGCAGACGCGGACGTTGCCCTTGAAGCGGCGCAGCAGCTGGGCCACCAGCAGGCGCAGGGCGGCGCGCTGTTCGGGCGTGCGGGTGTCCTTGGGTTGGCCCTGGGCGTCCAGTCCGCCTTCGTAGCAGATGCCGATGGAGTGCTTGTTGTAGCCTTTCACGTGCGCCCCTGCAAGCTCCAGAGGGCGGGTGACGACGGTGGTCCCGTCGCGGCGGATGTAATAGTGATAGCCCGTCATGCGGTAGCCGCGGCGACGGTGCTCCTGGTCCAGCGCCTCGGGGGTGAGGACGTGGCCCTCACGGGTGGCGCTACAGTGGATGACGATGTAATCGATTCTTCGCATGGTTCTTTTGTTTAGGGTTTAAGGGTTTAGGGTTGAGGGATGAGGGGTGAGGGGTGAGGGAGGGCACCACGGAGTACACAGAGTTCCACAGAGGGGAAAATTTTAATCCATGCCTAAAAACTTCTTTCAACGCAGATTACGCAGATTATCGCAGATTAAAATCCATGTTTTTCCGTGTTATCCGCGTCATCCGTGTCTGAAAGATGTACCACAGAGTTTCACAGAGGGGAGTCGGGGCAAGGTTCGTGTGCATTGTCTATACACCCTAAACCTTAAACCCTCAACCATAAACCCTCAACCCTCACCAGAATTTAACCTAACGGGTCCTCTCCGCCGCCCTCTTCACTGCCTCCGCCACCGGGTGTACCCGA
>NZ_FR883078.1:8836-9920 GCF_000435115.1 Bacteroides sp. CAG:633
CCACTGCCTGTGCCGGAGCTGTCGGCGGTGACCAGTTCGAACTCGATGTTGTTCGGGGCGCCTTTGGTGGAGGCGTTGGTGTCGTTCACCAGTCGGAGCGAGCTGTCGGCCATGAAGCGGATGTTGACGCGGGTGATGTTCTTCACCGTGCAGTTCTTGGCCTCTTCGGCGGTCTCGCAACTGAAGGTGGTGCGGAACAGTCCCAGGCCGTCCACTTTCACCGTGTTTCCGTCCGTCAGAATCTGGCGGATGCTGCGGATCAGGCCGCGTGCCACATGCAGCACGTCTTCGGCCGACATGCCGCCCAGTGCCTCGATGTCGGCGGCGATGCGTTCCAGGTCGTAGGTCTTGGCGTCCTTGGGCTTGCGCACCAGGGTGTAGACCATGGGGGAGCTTTTGTCCCCGATTTTCTTGTGGCGTTGTACGCGCACTACTAATGCTTTTGTCATGATGTTAAGATTTTTGTTTGTTGTGAATGGAATCGGTACGGCGTTCCTCCCGTGCAGGCTTTCCGGTGGGCTCCATGGCATCCCTTTCTCCTTGTCTGCTGGTTCAAAGATACTATATCTGTTTGGTAATGAATCTGTTATTGTTGGTTACGGTCGGTTTGTGTCCGTATAAGTATGTTTTTGTAGGTTAGGGTATGTTTTTGTGTGAAGAAAGTATGGAATATGCTTGCTTATGTTGTTAGTTTTCGCTATATTTGTGATGCAGTTAAACGGAATTATCAATCATAAAAAAGCGGCAAAACCATGAGAGAGGAAGAAATGACCGAACATCCGTTCGAGCTGCGCAGCTACGGGAAGAGGGAGCTGGCAGCAAAATACAATCCGAGAATCAGTGCAGACAGTGCGGTGAAGATGCTGAACCGCTGGATAAAAATGAAGCCCGGCCTCTCCGAGGCTTTGGAGAAGACCGGGCTGAATCCGCGTGCCAAGTGCTATACGCCTGCGCAGGTCAGGCTGATTGTCGAGGCTTTAGGTGCTCCCTGAGGCAGGCTTCCCAGAAGCTGTCGGGGTAGTCCACGTCGAAGAGTTCGCGGCCGTTGCCGTTCTGCCGTTCCTGGCAGGGCTGGTAGCGGCCG
>NZ_FR883079.1:0-22829 GCF_000435115.1 Bacteroides sp. CAG:633
GTTGGGAGGCATTGATACGATGCACACCAATCCGGTGCCTATCCTGTATCAAAGCGGTTACCTGACTATTAAGGGTTACGATCGCGAGTTTCAAGTATATTATTTAGGATTCCCCAATAAAGAAGTAGAAGAAGGCTTTACCAAATTCCTGCTACCCCGTTATGCCCATTTAGAGACGGGCAACCCATCGTTCGAGATTATGAGTTTCGTCAAGGATGTTCGTCAGGGTGATGCAGATGCTTTCCTCAGACGGCTTCAGAGTTTCTTTGCTGACAGCCCTTACGAACTGGCACGCGACCTGGAACTGCATTATCAGAATGTGCTTTTCATCGTATTTAAGTTGCTGGGTTTCTATACGCAAGCCGAATATCACACTGCCAACGGACGCATTGACATGGTGGTAAAGACAGATAAGTACATTTATGTCATGGAGTTCAAGCTAGACGGCACCGCCGAAGAAGCACTACAACAGATTAACGACAAGCAGTATGCCCTGCCCTTTGCCTCCGACTCACGGAAACTGTTTAAGGTAGGCGTAAACTTCAGCAAAGAGAAACGGGGCATAGAGGGTTGGATAGTAGAAGATTAAGAGAGAATATAGAAATCGACTACTGCTCCTCGAACTGATCCAACAGTTCCTTGCACCTTTCCACGTGCTTTCTATATTGCAACAAAGCTACCACAATGGCAAAGACGATGGAAACAATGCCCGACACGGTGATAAGCTGTACAGTGGCAGCATCGTCCGCCCGGTCATACAGTCGCATAAATATATAGGTAAGCATAGCAGTCAAGGGAACTATACTGGCCACGAGCGACCCCGTATAGAATTTGCGATAACCGGTAATCTTCTCTGTAACCGTCCGCACATCGTCGTTCAACAGATTGTTCATGCCCAACTTGCGGCTGACCCACAAGCTGACGCCCAAGTCGGCCAACGCCCACAACGACACCAATATGCCAAACAACATGGGCCAGTCTGTGTTAATACAAATCACGATAATCATAGGAACCGTCAGTCCGTCACCCAGCATCCGGTCTCTGATTTCCTTACTGATGGCCATTGCAGGCCGTTTCCTGAGGGATTTGAAAAACTTTTCGTTCAGTGTTTCCTGCTTTTCCAACCCTTCCTTAAACACGTTATACTCCGATTTCAGTGTCTGAAGTTCTTTTTCGATATTGATTTCCATACGATTCGTTTGTTAAATGTTAGACATTTTTTTGAGTTGTTCCTTGATGCGGACCAGCTTGAACGAGACATTCTTGACAGAAATACCCAGGATAGCGCCGATTTCATCGTAACTCAGGCCTTCGAGCCACAACAGGACGACGCTTCTGTCTACCAGTCCCAACGCGTTGATCCGCTTATAAAGCTGCTTTATCTGCAAATTCTTTTCAAGGCTGTTTCCATCCGTGTGGAAACCTTTGCCGAGGTTCAGCCGTTCGCGCTGCTTCTTCTTCCGGTTGCTGAAGTTGATGCAATAGTTCAGACTGACGCGATAGATCCATGTCCTGATGTCGCTTTTCCCCTCGAAACTGTCGAAGCCTTGCCACAAGCGGACGAGGATGTCCTGATAGAGGTCGTTCACCTCGTCCGTATCTTCCGAAAACATGTAACAGACGGTATAAATGGTCCGCTCATGTTCCTTAATGATATTTGTGAATTGTTGTTCTTTCGTATTCATTTCACTTTCTGCTTTTACCTGTTAGACCATCGACAACTCAAAAAACTATAGCCCGGCAACAACTTTTTTCCGGTTTTCTTTTTGCCGTAAGCTACGTATCAGTTTTCAGACCATAAAATTCACCATTTCTCCGGTCTTTTCCACTACCCGATGGAGTAAATTCCGGTTATTCACGGCTCAAAAAATAACGTTTCACAGCAACCTGCTTATTATGAGCGGTTTACTGTGAAACGTGAACCATAAAAATTCCTCGCTTGTATCCTTCGTGAACAACACTTGCAATTCATTTGTGGGACACTTGTACGGCTCGCGAGCCGTGCAAGTGTTACTCGCGAGCCGTACAAGTGTGGTAGAAAAGCAATATTTGCATGGCAATAAAACGCCCTTCTGCCCCTGTTTCCGACATTAACCTAACCTTAACGTAACCTTAACCGAAATCCTTTTCACTCTCCCCTACCTTTGCAACATCGAAACAAGAAACAAAGAACAGTTTAACTTATAAAACATAAAAACGAATATGATTACCAATCTCATCATGGCCACTCTGATTTCGGCCGCAGGCGTTGCTTCAAGTTTAGTATATAATGTGAAAATGGAAGGCAACCGAATGACCAACAAAGAAGTTTATACCCTGAACGAAGGCAAGTATCTGAAACGTCTTTTCAAGATGGACTTCACCTACAATGCACAAGGACAGGTGACCGACAAGAAAACCTACGTGTGGAACGAAAACCAGCAGGAATATGTACTACAGCAGGTAGAAACCTTCAATCCGGACAGCAATATACACGCCGACTGACAAACAGCAGAAGTTTAACTTTACAAAACAACATTCTTTTCTAACAAAAAACGATACAGAAGATTTACTTTTTCCCTGCCAAATAGACGCCCAGCAACACGCATGTGGCGCCTAGCAGGGCGAAAGGAGTCAGAGGTTCGTTCAGAAAGAACAAAGCACCGATAGATGTAAAGATAGGATTAAGGTAAATATAGTTGGATGCACGGACGGTACCCAGCCGCTTCAGAATGACATTCCATGCCGCAAAACAGACCAACGAAGCCAGCACACCGAGGAACAACAGATTCATCCAGACGGCAGGATAAGCAAACGACGACAAAGGAAACTGCCACGGACGAAAGGCAAAAACGGGCAAAATAGTAAGCAAACCGTAAAAGAATACCTTACGGGTAACAAACACCGTAGAGTAACGGCCGGACATCTGGCGCATAATCAGGCTGTAGAACGCCCAGCTCAACGAAGCCGCAAGCGAAAGGAAATCGCCCAATGGAGAAAGCTTCAGCACAAAATTGCCGTTGAAGATAACCAGTCCCACTCCCACCAAAGCCAGCAGTGAACCCGCCGTCAGTTGCCAGCCGGACTTCTCGCCCCGATAAAAAAGCTTGAAAAGCAACATAGTAAGCAACGGTGTGCTGCATACGATAAAGGCTACGTTGGTAGTCAGCGTCACTTCGAGTGCTGTGTTCTCGGTCAGGAAGTAGAGCGAACCTCCCGTTATGCCACCCAACAGCATCCAGCCTTCGTCGCGCCAGTTATGACAAAACAGCTTACGGGGTGAAATGAACCAGATGCCCACATACGCCATCAGGAAGCGAAGCAAGAAAATCTCCTGCGGAGTCAGTCCGTTCTCTATCAGCACACGGGTCGATATGAAAGTCAATCCCCAGATGCCCACCACAACAATAGCCGCCAGGTGCCATCCCCATTCATTTTTCTCTTTCATAGTCCTGACCTATTCTGCTTTTTCCACTCCTTTATCACCTTTGGCAGCTTTGTAAGCCTCCATTTCGGCACGGCTGCGGCTCGATGTCACCAACCAGACACCACCGAATATCATCACTACCGAAAGCACTTTTGTCAGGTTGAAACTATCCATACCCCAACAGATAGCTACAATGGTAGCCACCAGCGGCTGAATGTAGTTGTACATACCTGCCACGGTAGGACGCAAATTCTTCTGTCCGACAATAATCAGGATATAACTGAGGAATGTAGCTCCTACCACTACAAAAAGAATGGAAGCGATACGAGCTCCGTCAAGTGCCAGCCAGTCAGTAGCCAGCAGACTGCTGTACGAGAAAGGCAACAAGCAGATGAAAGCATAGGTAAACATCCACTTCATCACCGTAACAGCCGAATATTTGGTTACGAAATTCTTAAACAGCACAAAGTAAAAAGCATAGCTACACTGAGCCAGAAGTACAAATACATCGCCCAGCAGCGGATTGTCGCCCTTCACCGTCGTACCCGAAGCCTGCGAACTGCCCAGAATAAGCAGCAGTGCACCCGATGCTCCCACGGCGATGCCCAGTATCTTCTTGCCCGTAATGGGTTCTTTCAGGAAAATGGCTGCCAGAATCATGGCTATCAGCGGCATACTGGTAGTGATGATGGAAGCATCCACGGGCGAAGTCATTCCCACCCCGAAAATGTAGCTTCCCTGATTGAAAACAATGGCCAGCAGCGAAGCCACGAAAAGTTTCATCAAATCTTTATGCCCCACATGTTCGGGTTTCTGGAAAAACGAAAAGATCCAAAACAGAATCATCGCGCCGAATACGCGCAAATCAGTCATCACCAAGGAGCTGACTGCTCCCCCTATCATCACAAACTTGGCCAGCGGAGCCATCAGTCCCCACATGCTGTTAGCGGCCAGCATCGCCACGTGACCTTTCATTTTTGCAGTGTCCATAAGCAGAATATTTCTTTTTCGGGCGCAAAATTACGAGAAAAGTAGGCAACGTATCTACGCAACCCAATGTTTTTTATGTACTTGATAAGTAAATCTGAAAATAAACACGTAAATTTGCATCGGTTTATTAACAAGGATATAAACCGAATTAAGTAAGATATAAACACGTTTTCAATAAATTATTAACAAGTATGGAATACAATTTCAGGGAGATTGAAAAGAAATGGCAGAAACGATGGGTAGATAACAAGACCTATCAAGTAACGGAAGACGATACGAGACAGAAATTCTATGTACTGAACATGTTCCCCTACCCCAGCGGCGCCGGTCTGCACGTAGGACACCCGCTAGGTTACATTGCTTCGGACATCTACGCCCGCTACAAACGCCTGCAAGGTTTCAACGTACTGAATCCCATGGGATATGACGCTTACGGACTCCCTGCCGAACAGTATGCCATACAGACCGGACAACACCCGGCCATCACTACTTCCGCCAACATCAACCGCTATCACGAACAGCTGGACAAGATAGGTTTCTCATTCGACTGGAACCGCGAAATACGTACTTGCGATCCCGAATACTACCACTGGACACAATGGGCTTTCCAACAGATGTTCCAGAGCTACTACGACAATGCACTGCAAAAAGCACAACCCATCAGTACTTTGATAAAGTCTTTCGAGACTAAAGGTACCGAAGGACTGGACGCAGCCTGCAGCGAAGAGCTGAGCTTTACGGCCGACGAATGGAAGGCCATGAGTGAAAAACAACAGCAGGAAACGCTGATGAACTACCGCATCGCCTACCTGGGCGAGACCATGGTGAACTGGTGTCCGCAACTGGGTACCGTGCTGGCCAACGACGAAGTAGTAGACGGTGTATCGGAACGTGGCGGTTATCCCGTTGTTCAGAAGAAGATGCGCCAATGGTGTCTGCGTGTGTCGGCCTACGCCCAACGTCTGCTCGACGGACTGGAAACCATCGACTGGACCGACTCGCTGAAAGAAACACAGCGCAACTGGATTGGTCGCTCGGAAGGTACCGAAGTACAATTCAAGGTGAAAGACAGCGATCTGGAATTCACCATCTTCACAACTCGTGCTGATACCATGTTTGGTGTAACGTTCATGGTGCTGGCTCCCGAAAGCGAACTGGTTCCGCAAGTTACTACCGAAGCCCAGAAAGCCGACGTAGAAGCCTATTTGGATCGCACCAAGAAACGTACCGAACGCGAACGTATCAGCGACCGTAGCGTAAGCGGTGTCTTCTCGGGTTCGTATGCCATCAATCCTTTCACAGGCGAGGCAGTGCCCATCTGGATTAGCGACTACGTACTGGCTGGCTACGGTACAGGTGCCATCATGGCTGTACCTGCACACGACTCTCGCGACTACGCTTTTGCAAAGCATTTCGGTCTGGAAATCCGTCCGCTGGTCGAAGGTTGCGACGTAAGCGAAGAGAGCTTCGATGCCAAAGAAGGTATTGTCTGCAACAGTCCGAAAGCCGATGCCGTTCCCTATTGTGACCTTTCTCTGAACGGACTCACCATCAAGGAAGCCATCGCCGCTACCAAGAAATACGTCAAGGAACATCACTTGGGTCGTGTCAAGGTGAACTACCGTCTGCGCGACGCCATCTTCAGCCGCCAGCGTTACTGGGGCGAACCATTCCCTGTTTACTATAAGGACAACATGCCCTACATGATTCCCGAAAGCTGCCTGCCACTGGAATTGCCCGAGGTAGCCAAGTTCTTACCTACCGAAACAGGCGAACCACCGTTGGGTCATGCCACCAAATGGGCTTGGGACACGGTGAACAACTGTGTAGTAGAAAACAGCAAGATTGACAATCAGACTGTTTTCCCGCTCGAACTGAACACCATGCCGGGCTTTGCAGGCTCCAGTGCCTACTACCTGCGCTACATGGATCCACGCAACCACACAGCACTGGTAGACAAGAAAGTAGATGAATACTGGCGCAATGTAGACCTCTATGTAGGCGGTACAGAACACGCTACCGGCCACCTTATCTACTCACGCTTCTGGAACAAGTTCCTGCACGATCTGGGCATCTCCGTTGTAGAAGAACCCTTCCAGAAACTGGTGAACCAGGGTATGATTCAGGGCCGAAGCAACTTCGTATATCGTATCAAAGATACCAATACTTTTGTATCACTGGGCCTGAAAGACCAGTACGACACTACCCCACTCCACGTGGATGTAAACATCGTATCGAACGACGTGCTCGATGTAGAAGCCTTCAAGGCATGGCGTCCGGAATACAATACTGCCGAATTCATTCTGGAAGACGGCAAATACATCTGCGGATGGGCAGTAGAGAAAATGTCCAAGTCGATGTTCAATGTTGTTAATCCCGACATGATTGTCGAGAAATACGGAGCCGATACATTGCGTATGTACGAAATGTTCCTTGGCCCGGTAGAGCAATCCAAACCATGGGATACAAATGGTATCGACGGTGTACACCGCTTCCTCAAGAAATTCTGGGCACTGTTCTACGATCGTACAGGCAACTATCAGGTAACGGACGAAGCCGCTACAAAAGACGAACTGAAGTCTCTGCATAAGCTCATCAAGAAGGTAACAGGCGACATCGAGACCTTCTCGTACAATACCAGCATCAGTGCCTTCATGATCTGTGTCAACGAACTGGCTTCGCTGAAATGCAACAAGAAGGAAATCCTGAACCAGCTGATCATCGTACTTGCACCATTCGCTCCCCACGTCTGCGAAGAGTTGTGGGAGACGTTAGGCAATACCGGATCGGTATGCGACGCCCACTGGCCAGCCTACAACGAGGAATATCTGGTAGAAAATACCATAAACTATACGATCTCTTTCAACGGCAAAGCCCGCTTCAATATGGAATTCCCAACTGATGCCACTTCCGAAACCATTCAGGCTACAGTTCTGGCAGATGAACGTTCAGCCAAATGGATGGAAGGCAAATCGGTAGTGAAAGTCATCGTAGTGCCGAAGAAGATCGTAAACGTTGTAGTGAAATAATTTTGTTAATATGCATATCAGTAAACCGAACAAAGCAGCATTGATGAGAGAACTGAAGGATTATGTCATGATCACTCTCGGCCTCATCAGTTATTCACTGGCATGGGCAGCTTTTCTGTTGCCCTACCAGATCACAACCGGAGGAACAACAGGTATCGGAGCCATCATCTACTACGCGACCGGCTTCCCCATACAGTACTCGTATTTTCTTATCAATGCTGTCTTGATGACTTTTGCCATCAAGATATTAGGCCCTAAATTCAGTATAAAGACCACGTATGCCATCTTTGTACTGACCATATTACTGGAATTCTTTCAGTGGCTGGTCAAGAACCCCGACGGTACATTTCCACAAATTCTGGGACCGGGACAGGACTTCATGGCCTGTCTGATTGGTGCAGCCATGTGCGGTATCGGTTTGGGAGTGGTATTCAACTGTAACGGAAGTACGGGCGGAACAGATATCATTGCTGCCATCATCAACAAATATCGTGACGTAACACTGGGACGTATGATTATGGCTTGTGATGTGGTTATCATCAGTTCCTGCTACTTCATCTTCCACGACTGGCGCCGGGTAATATTCGGTTTTGTAACATTGTTTATTATCGGACTGGTACTCGACTACATCGTGAACAGCGCCCGGCAGTCGGTACAATTCCTTATTTTTTCCAAAGAATACGAAAAGATTGCCGACCGTATCACCAAGGAAACCCATCGTGGTGTAACAGTACTCGATGGTACCGGATGGTACAGCAAAGGACAAGTAAAAGTATTGGTAGTACTGGCTTACAAACGCCAGTCAGTCGAAATATTCCGCCTGGTAAAAGACATCGATCCCAATGCCTTTATCTCGCAAAGTTCAGTCATCGGTGTCTATGGAGAAGGATTCGACAAACTGAAAGGAAAATAAATCGCAAACCACCTAAACTACAATTGTATGAAGAAATTCATCTTTGCAACTAACAATGCCCACAAGCTGGAAGAAGTAAAAGACATCCTGGGAAACAAGATAGAAGTGCTCAGCATGGCAGATATCAATTGCCATGCTGATATTCCTGAAACAGCTGATACGCTAGCCGGAAATGCACTGATAAAGGCAAGATACATCTACGAGCACTATCACATGGATTGCTTTGCCGACGACACCGGACTCGAAGTAGAAGCACTGAACGGAGCACCCGGAGTATATTCGGCACGCTATGCCGGCGATGCCCACAACTCCGAAGCCAACATGAAAAAGTTACTGCAGGAATTGGAAGGTGTCGAAAACCGGAAAGCACAATTCCGTACAGTATTCGCCTTGATTCTCGACGGCAAGGAACATCTGTTCGAGGGTATCGTAAAAGGAGAAATAGTAAAAGTACGGAAGGGTACCTCTGGTTTCGGTTACGACCCTATCTTCGTTCCCGAAGGATACAGCCAGACTTTTGCCGAGATGGGAAATGCCGAAAAGAACAAGATTAGCCATCGTGCCAAAGCAACCCAAAAACTCTGCAAATTCTTGAAGTCCATTTAAAGACATTCATCACAGATTCCCCGGATTATTACAGATTATGACATATTCATCACCCAATCGGATACACATCAGTCTATAATTATCCGGGGAATATTGTAACTATCCATTCTATTTTCACTCTCCCTATTTCAGGCAATAAAGCCAATACGGCGACGGGGCACCAATACAGGTGATTTCTGCTTCCGGAATCTGGCTGCTGCATACGCTATGTCTTCTTTCCGTATGCACTGCAAACAGGTCGCTTCTGTCTGCAACCGTTTTTCTTTCATTACACGCATAGCCATTGCCGGAAATACTCCTGAAGTGAAGAATTTCTTTATCCAACGTGCATTGTCGAAATAGCGGTCCTTCCCGTCCAATGTTTCTCTGACAACTTCGTTCAGTAAAGTTTCCGCATCCGCTTCGAGCGAATATCCCCTACCCACCAGAAAATGCCCGGCTATCTGCACCAGTTCGTCTGCGCTATAGTCATCAAAGTGAAAACGATAAGGAAACCGCCCCTGCAATCCCTGATTCATTTGCATCAGCCGTTCCATTTCGTTTTCATAACCAGCCAATATAACCAGCATGTCCGAATGAGGTTGCGACAAAACAGTCAGCAGACTTTCGACAACATGATTACCAAAGTCTTTACGGTCGTCCAATGTATCGCACAGTGTGTAGGCTTCGTCGATAAACAGTACGTTTCCACGAGCTGATTCCAGCACATCCTGCATGTTCTTTTCCGTCTCGCCAATGTAACGACCTACCAGTTTGCTGCGTTCCGTTATTACAACTTCACCTTTCGACAGTAAGCCCATGGCATGGAATATCTTTCCGATATACTGTGCGACGGTAGTCTTTCCTGTACCCGGATTACCGGTAAAAATCATGTGATACGTTCCTTCGTCATCAGACGGCAGATGCAGCAACTTACGCTGGCGGTTGAAACAGACCTGATAGAAAACAGCCTCCAGTTCCTGTTTCAGTGTGTTTAGCCCTATCATATTATATATAGGTAACATGCTCTCTTCGAAGCGTTGACGGATGTTTTCAACAAAAGTTTCAACATCTGTTGAAACCGATGCTAACTGTACATTGAAGTGCTCACTCAGACGAACATCACACGGCTGTACGACCGTAAATTCATCGGCATCCATTATGCCCGATTCACAATAAGCCTCCTGCAAACGTTTCTGCACAGAAGGAATCAGCGAACCGGATAAAAAAGCGTCCGCATCCTGGTGCGACCACGAAGCAAACACATTGTATTCCCACAACCGGCGCACCTGCGACACCAACTCGTGCTCAGCCTGTGGTGAAAGACGAAGCGATGTCTCTCCTACCGCACTACGAAGCGAATAAACCACTTCCTGCCATGAGAAAGGACGGATAACGAACCGACCTTCTTCGGTGAAACGAACAAACAACTCGGGAGCAAAACGGCGCAACTCCTCCATTTCGGAATCTGTTCCACAAAGAATAAACACCGAAAATACAGCACGATTGGCCAGTGCTTCTTTTAGTTTCCCAAGTAGTTCACTACCCTCTTCGGTTGTTAAAGCACCGATATGATAAAAAACAAGAAGCTTTTCTTCCCTGTTTTTGAATGCTTCATCTACTGAATTGACTTCCCACTTTTCTGTTTTGGCACAGTCTATCTGTATACGGCTGGAAACATTCAAATCGAGAAACTTCGGCAGAAGAAAGGCCAGCCGACGGCATTCGAACAACGAAGATGCCGTTATCAGCATACACGAATTCAGCTGAAGTTCGCTGACGCCGTGCTCCTTGCACAGAGAATTAAAACCATTCATACGGGAGAGTCTCACCAGTCTTGGCACAACTTCAGACAACCCGTTAAACTCGCGGATATATTCCCATTTGTTTTCTTCGTCCCGCTCCAGTTGTTTCACCACCCAATACTCGTCTTCGGTTGCAGCTAGCGGACGGCATTCGCAAACAGTTACCGACATACCTTCGTAGCGGAAACGCAACAGCGCATAAGGCTCCCGATTGTGCGACACTACAGCCCAATAGTCTCCTGCGAGCCATATCTTATCCGGATTCAGGCGGAACGACACCTGCTTGAAATTCGTACGCGAAGCCGGAATAAAACGTTCCGTTACTGCCATCAGCTTCCACTCGGAAGTGTAGCAATGCACTTCGAAGCAACTGTTCGGAGCGACGGTTTCAGAAAAACGAAGCTTCAGCTTCATTACCTCCGAAGCAAACAAAGGTTCTGTTTCTGCACGGAAAACACGAATCAATGAAGCCTCTACCGGCACAGAACGACCAGCCGTTCCACCAGCAGGAAACACAGTGAACGGCAGACAAACGAAGCCGCTCATTTTGTCGAATGTACATCCCAGCGAATTTTCAACCAGTCCTACAGCCACCAGGAAGTATTTACCATAAGTCCAGTTTTCGGCTTCCAACGTCATATTCCATACATATTCGCCAAAATCTGCTATTGCAGTCTTCAGCTGCAAAACCGGTTCCGGTTGTTCTTCGCGGTACAGACAGAAGATTACTTCTGCCTCGTCCTGTTCGCACATAAAATCGCACGAACCGAGCGAAAGAGACAAAGACAAAGCTTGCTCTCCTACTTCCTTGTCGACAAAAATACGGGAAACGTGTTCACCCGAAGTGATACACTGACTGTTGACGGAAAGTTTCAGCACGGACAGTCGGGCCGTTGCATCATTATTGGCCAATGAAGGCACACTATACATATGTCCACGGTATGGACAGTTTTTCTGTTCATGAATCATAGCAATAAAGTTTTAAAGTGAATAAAAAAGAGAAAGAAATAAAAAATGCACCAACATCGTAGGTGCACATCGTTTTTCCGACCTCATGCTTTATGCCTATACCAAGTACATAAATCGCCGGAGAGTGTCCAACCATTCAAAGAACAAAACGCAAACGACAAGCAGGCAAAAGGATTCAGATCCTCCTGCGGTGCGTCATTACATTCACGTTCTTTGAACTTCGGATATCGCTATGATTCGTCATAATGAAAAAAATTCCCTCCTTTTCACTTTCGCAAAAATAGAGGGAATTTTAGAACTTACCAATAATTTGACCGAAAAAGTGGATCAAAGTCCCAATTTAGCCGAAATTTCAAGCATCCGTTGGATGGGTTTCACGGCCTTTTGTGCGATTTCGGGATCGACCGTTATTTCGGGAGTTGCGTCTTTCAGGCAGTTGTAGAGTTTCTCCAGCGTATTCAGACGCATGAAGTTGCACTCGTTGCAGGCACAAGTACTGTCGGCCGGCGGTGCAGGTATGAAGGTAGTCTGCGGACACTTCTTGCGCATCTCATGCAGAATGCCCGATTCGGTAGCTACGATATACTCTTTTTCGGGATGGGCTACAGCGTACTTCAACAGAGCAGCTGTTGAACCTACAACATCGGCCATCTTCAGCACAGTACCCTTGCATTCGGGATGAGCCAATATCACGGCATCAGGATGCTCGCGTTTTATTTCAACCATCTTTTCAACCGAGAATTGTTCGTGTACATGGCAAGCTCCATCCCATAATAACATATTCCGACCGGTAACAGAGTTGATATAATTTCCGAGGTTTCTGTCCGGACCAAAGATTATTTTCTCATCTTTGGGGAAGCTTTCTACAATCTGACGGGCGTTGGTCGAGGTTACAACAACATCGGTCACAGCCTTAACAGCTGCTGTCGTGTTAACGTAGGAAATGACCGTATAGCCGGGATGCTCTTTGACAAACTGACCAAACTCTTCGGCCGGACAGCTGTCGGCCAGCGAACAGCCTGCTGCCATGTCGGGCACCAGCACCTTTTTGTCGGGACAGAGCACCTTGGCTGTTTCGCCCATGAAGTGCACACCACACATCACAATGATGTCCGCCTCTGTCTTGGCAGCCCATTGTGCCAGGGCCAGACTGTCGCCTACATAGTCGGCTATGTCTTGTATTTCTCCTTTCTGGTAGTAGTGGCCCAGAATGACTGCGTTTTTCTCTTTCTTGAGTTGCTCAATAGCTTTAATCAGATTATCCATAATTATATTTTTTAATTTCTCTTTTTAAAAGAAGAATTCTTTGATGCTGATGATAGCCTGTTAATAGTGTGGACAAATAAATGGGATTTTTCTTGCCCATGAAGTTATTAGTCCAAAGGGTTGTTTTGTGGCAATGGTTTTAAACAGGCATTATCGGCTTATGTTTTTTGATAATAAGCTTCTTATATCGATAGGCTGTCAGTACTTAACAGCTTGTTGATAATATGCAAAGTTAATAACTTTAGGCTTACGAACCACTGAATTCCTATTGAAAAATGTGTTTAAACAAGCTTTGAAAATACCTCTTAACTTTTTTGCAATGTTCGTAGGCTTGTTGCTATATACGTTGATTTGAATAATGCAAGAGATATTTTTGAAAATGTTTCCCATCGGTATTGACACCTTTTCAACGGTTATTAACCACGATGTGAACGGAAAAAAGTATCTTTGCAGACGCATATGCGAAACATTTCAAACTGATACATCATGGAGCATCGAAAACTGAAGATTACCGAACTGAACCGCATTAGTACTGAGGAGTTTAAGAAGGCCGAAAAGCTGCCGCTGGTAGTGGTACTGGACAATATACGCAGCTTGCACAACATTGGTTCGGTATTCCGCACGTCGGATGCTTTCCGGGTAGAATGTATTTATCTGTGCGGCATTACGGCCGTTCCTCCCCATCCCGAAATGCACAAGACGGCATTGGGAGCCGAATTCACTGTCGACTGGAAGTATGTTAATAACGCAGTTGAAGCGGTTGATAACCTGAAGAAAGACGGATATACAGTCTATTCGGTGGAACAGGCCGAAGGGAGCATCATGCTGGAAGACATCAAGTTAGATCCGAACCGGAAGTATGCCGTTGTTTTGGGAAACGAGGTGAAAGGTGTACAGCAGGAAGTAATTGACCATTCGGACGGTTGCATCGAGATTCCGCAATACGGCACCAAACACTCGCTGAATGTATCGGTTACGGCAGGTATTGTCATCTGGGACTTGTTCAAGCAGCTGAAGCCATAAGAGGGTAGGGAGGCAGTCGCAGCCTTTTTCAACAGGTTTTCAACTTATCTGTTCTTAATGCTGAAAAGTGTGTTGATACATTTTCCGACAGGCATTTTTGTGCCTTGTTACGGCATAAATGCAGGGCTGAATGAACATCTTGTTTATATGGTTATCAACAGATGTATTTCGTTGAAATAGAGTATGATTCTTATTCTTCTTCCAAATTAGTAACACGGTTCTCAACAAGTTGTTAACGACGCGTAGACTGCTGCTCAGCTTGTCTGTACAAGGCTGTTGGTATTCTTTTCGGAGATATGAACGGGGTAGGGTGTTAATTTCCGGTTGAAAACCGCAACAAACGTGCCGATAATTTTGTTGATTCCTTTATAAGCAGGTATTTATCTTTTTTGTATATTTGGTGCATATATATATAAAATGTAAGAAACCGTATGTGTGGAAAAGCCATATTTGAGGGAATTGTAACAGGCATTTGTATGGCCCACGAGAGACACTTGCATGGCTCGCGAGCAACACTTGTACGGCTCGCGAGCGACACTTGCACGGCTCACGAGCAACACTTGCACGGCTCAACCGGATATTTTTATGTATGTAAACCGTTGAAATTCAGTATAGGAAAAAACAGTATATGAAACTTTAATAAGAAGATAAATATGAAAAAGGCAATTATTTCGTGGGCTGGCATTTTTATTGGCTGCATTATTCTGGCAGCAGGTTTTGTTTATTTTATCAATCCTTATAATCTTGTTCCCGGTGGGGTGTACGGAGCCAGTATCGTTCTTCACAATATATTTCCTTCTATTCAGGTAGGTACATTCGGCTATATGTTCGATATTCCGTTGCTGATTCTTTCGGTTATTCTGCTCGGAGCCAAGCTGGGGGCGCGTACTATTGTGGCAGCGCTTTTCACACCGCTGGTCATGAACGTGCTTTCCATTCTTTCTTATCCGTCGGAAGAGGCACTTCATGCGCTCGATCCTACCCAGTTGTTGGGAGGTTGTATGGACATGACCGACCATTTGATGCTGACTTCCGTCATTGGTGCGGCTGTCATTGGTATCGGATGCGGCATCGTGGTACGCAGTCAGGCTACCACGGGCGGTACTGATATTGTCGCCATGATTTTGCAGAAGTACTGCCATATTCGTTTTTCGCGTGCTATTTTGCTGGTTGATGGTTTGGTGGTTACTTTTGGTTTGGTAGTTATCGGCTTTGGCATCGGCAATCCGGATGATGTCAATCAGCCGTCGTGGCATCTGTCGTTCTATTCGCTGATTGCGATATTTGTTACTTCGCGTGTAGTGGCTTACGTCATCAATGGCGAGAAGAACGATAAACTGCTGTTCGTTATTAGCGACATGAAGATGACAGCTCTTCACGATTATATTATCAAGGATCTGGACCGTACGGCCACTTGCATAAAGAGTAGCGGACTCTATACGAAGTCGGACAAGGAAATGCTGTTTCTGGTTGTCAGCTACAAGGAAGTGAACGGAATCAAGCAGAAGATAAAAGAAGTCGACCCACGTGCCTTTGTAGTTGTGACCGATGCTTACGATGCTTTTGGCGAAGGTTGGAAACAACTGCCCAGTGCAGGCGAGTTGCAGCCGGAATAATGTTAGTTGACGAGAAACAAGTTAACAAGACCACAAGGATGGAAGTTATTCATCCTTGTCAACTCGTCTCTCGTCAACTCGTCTCTTGTTAACTTATTAACTATAATTGTCCGCTTTCTACCAGCAATATCACCCGTTCGGTCAGTGCATCGTCGCCCGTGGGGTCGTATTGTTTCTTAAGGCTGGCGCCGAACAGTGCGGCAAAAGCCTGGTAGAAACCCGCCTTAAAGGGACCCATAAAGGCTTTTACAAGTTCGTAACCGGTCGAACTGGTTTGGCGGTCGACGAGTTTAATCAACAGTTTACCCTGCGCAAAGGTCAGTTTCTTCATGCGTGGGGTATATTGTTCTTTCAGACTTTTCTCTACGGCTTTCATGTGTTTTTGGCGCGCTTTCTCGTCGGGCAGGGTCATCATGTATTCGTAGGTTTCGATGATGGCCCGGTTGATTTCTTTCGAGATGGGAAGCACCTTCTTGACGTCGCGTACCAGTTTGTAGTATTGGTTGGCCTGGCGTCTGTTCTTGAACTTCAGCGGCTTGAATATGTAGACGGTGCGCAACTGGACGTACGGTATCGTATCTCCTTCGTATATGCACATAGGAGTCAGGTAGACTTTTTTCCCTGTGTTTGCCGGTTGTTTGGGATTTTGTGCATGGCACCAGTTTCCGGCCAGCAGGAAGAGGGCAAGGATTGCTATGTAGAGTCGCACGTTCATGCCGCAAAATTAATTCATTCTCTTCGTATTCGATAAGAATATTTTGTTTTTTCGTTGCTTTCTTAACTTATTTAAGGTAACTTCGCTTTTTATTCTGTAATCTGTTAACCGATAATGCATGAAAACATTCAGATGGGGGATGGTTGCCTGTATGTTGCAGGCTGCATCTGCCCTGTACGCACAGCAGCCTGACAAATCGCAGGAAATAAATCTGCTGCTTTGGGAGGAAAACCTGGAGCAGCTGGCCGTAGACGAGGACTACAGCTGGGAAGCCGAACTGGAGGAACTTTCCCGTTGCTTGCAGGAACCCGTCAACCTGAATACGGCTACACGCGAGCAGCTGGAACAGTTTCCGTTTCTGTCCGACCTGCAGGTAGAGAATCTGCTGGCCTATGTCTACATTCACGGGCAGATGCAGACCGTCTACGAACTGCAACTGGTAGAGGAGATGGATAAACGGACCATCGAATTGCTGCTGCCTTTCGTCTGTGTGCGGCAGACGGATAAAGAAAACCGTTACCCCTCGCTGAAGAAGATGTTGAAGTATGGCAGGCACGAGGTACTGACGCGCCTGGACATTCCTTTCTATACCCGCAAAGGTTACGAGAAGAACTATTTGGGAACTCCTTCTTACCATTCGCTTCGTTACGGCTTCCATTACAGCGATTATCTGCAGCTGGGATTGTCGGCCGAGAAAGATGCGGGCGAACCGATGTTCGGTTTGCACAACGCCAAAGGCTACGATTTCTATTCTTTCTATTTCCTGGTGAAGAACCTGGGCCGTCTGAAAGCCTTGGCATTGGGCAATTATCGCCTGAGTTTCGGGCAAGGGCTGGTGCTGAGCACCGACTTCCGGCTGGGAAAATCGTTTTCGCTGTCTACATCCGAATACAGAAGCGGGGGAGTGAAGAAACACAGTTCTACCGACGAATACAATTATTTCCGCGGTGCAGCTGCTACAGTAGGCATATTGCCGTCGCTCGATGTTTCGGCTTTCTATTCCCACCGTACGCTCGATGCTACGGTCGAAGAAGGAGAAATCGTTTCCATAGCCAAGACTGGTCTGCACCGTACGCAGAAAGAAGCCGACAAACGGAATGCCTGTGCCTTGCAGCTGGCAGGTGGAAACGTGACCTACGAAAAGAATGCGTTCAAGGTAGGAGCCACGGGCATCTATTATTTCTTCGACCGCCCTTACGAACCTGCCTTGCGCAAGTATGCACGCTATAACTTGCACGGCACCCGTTTCTACAATCTGGGCATAGACTATCGCTTACGCTTGGGCCGACTCTCGTGGACGGGCGAAGCGGCTACCGGTACGAAAGGATATGCTTTGCTGAACCGCTTGCGTTACGACTTCTCGCAGGATTATCATGCCCTGCTTATCCATCGTTTTTATTCCAGTGATTATTGGGCATGGTTTGCCCGTTCGTTTGGCGAGGGCAGTACTCCGCAAAACGAAAACGGCTGGTATCTGGCTGTCGAAGCTACGCCCTTTGCCCGCTGGAAGCTGTTTTCTTCGCTGGATTTCTTTTCCTTTCCCTGGTGGAAGTACCGCATCAGCAAGCCTTCGCAGGGCATCGACTTCATGTTTCAGGCTACCTATACTCCGCAGAAGAATCTTTCCATGTACCTCAACTATCGCTACAAGCGGAAAGAACGGGACGTAACGGGGACAAGCGGCGAAGTGACGCTTCCCATCTATCACCACCGGTTGCGCTATCGCCTGACTTACATGCCCGGCAATTTCGTGCTGCGTACTACGGCCGATTACAATCATTTCCGCCAGCAGGATGGGGGAGGCTACCGTTTCGATCGCCGTCAGGGCTATCAGTTCACCCAGCTGTGTACGTACGTCTGTCCCCGTTTTCCCTTGTCGGCATCCTTGCAGGGGACTTATTTCCATACCGACGATTACGATTCACGCGTCTATGCCTCCGAACGTGGCTTGCTTTATACCTTCTATACGCCTTCGTTTTCCGGTCGCGGTTTCCGCTGGTCAGCCTACCTGCGCTACGACTTCCGCAACTGGCTGATGCTGATAGCCAAGTTCGGACAGACTGTTTATCAGGACCGCGACGAAATCAGTTCGGGCAACGACCTGATACGCAGTAACCGGAAGACAGACTTGCAGATACAGCTTCGCCTGAAGTTCTGATGCTGTTATTCCTTACGGTTGCAATAACTGTTAAGTATCTGATGAACAACAGTATATCAGTTTATCTTCGCTTTATCAAAAATAAACTGTCAGTTTACAGGCTTTATACTTTCAGTTTGTCCGTAATAAACTGCCGGTTTATCGGTTTTAAACTGTCGGTTTATCGGCACTAAACTGCCGGTTTAATCAGGCTAAACTAAAATCGCATAAACTTGTGCAAGTTGGATAAAAGGGATATATTTGTATGTTCTTGCGTTGAGAGATGTAGTAGAGACGCAAACTTTTGCGCCTTTGCTGCGTGTAAGTATATATGCAATACACTTCTCTTGCCAGATAAATTAATGTGAATAAATACAGATAGCAATGACAGTTATTTATCCTTCTCCCATCTTTGGTCCTATACATTCCCGCCGTTTGGGAGTATCTTTGGGAATCAATCTGATGCCGGCCGACGGTAAGTTGTGTACGTTCAACTGCATTTATTGCGAATGCGGTTTCAACGAAGACTTCCGTCCCAAGCTTCCCCGTCCCACCCGTGAAGAAGTACGTCAGGCGTTGGAAGCCCGTTTGCAGGATATGCAGGCAAATGGTCCGGCTCCCGATGTGCTGACCTTTGCAGGCAACGGCGAACCGACGGCCCATCCGCACTTTGCCGAAATCATCGACGATACACTGGCCTTGCGCGACCGTTACTTCCCGAATGCCAAAGTCAGCGTGCTGAGCAACTCCACGTTTATCCACAAGCCTGCCGTGTTTGCAGCCCTGAACAAAATAGATAACAACATCCTGAAGCTCGATACCGTGGACGAAGCCTATATCCACGACCTCGACCGTCCTACAGGCCGGTATTCGGTGAACGACATCATCGAAGGCATGAAAGCGTTCAAGGGCCGTTGCATCATTCAGACGATGTTTCTGAAAGGCAGTTACAAAGGCAAAGACATGGACAATACGTCGGACAAGTATGTGCTTCCCTGGCTGGAGAAAGTGAAAGAGATCGCTCCGCGTCAGGTAATGATCTACACCATCGACCGCGAAACGCCCGACCACGATCTGGCGAAAGCTACTCACGAAGAACTCGACCGCATTGGTGCGTTGGTAAAAGAAGCAGGATTTGCAGTAAGTGTTTCCTACTGACGTCCGGACAACTGTATCGGCTTAGAATAGTAACGATTTTTGCCCAGTTAGGAAAAAATTTTTTTCTAACTGGGAAATATTTTTTTCCTAACTGGGAAAAAATATTTGCTCTATTCTTGAAGTAAAATCTGTTGGTTTCTTATAATGTTATTTTCTCTAAACGGAGTTTTTTAGACCACTCTTGGTCTGTTTTGGATAATTCTTTCCTTAGTGGCTTTTGCGATATTTGCGATTCAAAAACGTAAACTTAAGGAAAGAAATATGAAGCAAGAACAGCAAAACCAGCAGCCCAAACGTATGAATCCTTATGTAGGATTACTGATGGGTATTTTGATAATACTCTTTCTTAACGGATTGATTGTACCTACCTTAACAGGCGGGCAGATTAAGCCGGCCGATTATGGTACGTTCATTGCCAAGGTAGATAGCGGACTGGTGGAGGAAGTTGTCATCAAGAGCGGACAGATTTATTTTACTGCCAGGGAAGGTAATGTAACTTCAGCCTACCAGACGGGTGCCATCAACGATCCACAACTGGTTGACAGGCTTTTACAGGCAAAGAGTCCGAATAAGGATGGAAAGATAGCTTTCAACCAGATTATCCCGCGCGAAAACTCTCCGTTGCTCAACTTTATACTGATGTGGGTATTGCCGGGACTGATATTTTACCTCATCTGGCGACAGACCAGTAAAGCCATTCAGTCGCGTATGGGCAGTGGAGGAAACTTTATGTCGTTCGGTAAAAGCGGTGCCAAGATTTATGCCGACGCCGATGTGAAGACTACCTTTACTGATGTAGCCGGACAAGACGAGGCAAAAGAGACGCTGACCGAAATTGTAGACTTCCTGCACAATCCTAAGAAGTATACCGACATCGGTGCTTCTCTGCCGAAAGGTGCTTTGCTGGTGGGTCCTCCGGGAACGGGAAAAACCTTGATTGCACGTGCTGTTGCAGGTGAGGCTAAAGTGCCGTTTTTTGCTATTTCGGGTTCGGAGTTCGTACAAATGTTTGTGGGTATGGGAGCAGCCAAGGTACGCGATCTCTTCCGTCAGGCCAATGAAAAGGCACCCTGTATTATCTTTATCGACGAGATAGATGCCATTGGCAAGCGGCGCGATACAGGGTTGGGCGGTAACGACGAGCGTGAACAGACCCTTAACCAGCTACTTACCGAAATGGACGGATTTGACGGTCGTAAGGGAGTCGTGATATTGGCAGCCACTAACCGTCCCGAAAGCCTTGACAAAGCCCTGCTTCGTCCCGGTCGTTTCGACCGTCGTATTCAGATGGAACTGCCCGACCTGGAAGGACGGAAAGCCATTCTGGCCGTACACTTGAAGAAGGTGAAATGCGAAAAGATAGATATGGATGTGGTGGCACGGGCTACAGCTGGCTCTTCGGGTGCCGAACTGGCCAACATCGTCAACGAAGCTGCTTTGCGTGCTGTACGTATGGGGCGTAATAAAGTAATTACTGCCGATTTGGAAGAGAGCGTAGAAACAGTGATTGCAGGTGCACAAAAGAAAGGTAAGGTGATTTCGGCTGATGAGAAGAAAACGGTGTCTTACCACGAGATAGGACATGCCTTGGTGGCTGCTTTGCAGAGCCATTCGGCACCTGTGCACAAGATTACCATTGTGCCGCGCACGTCGGGTGCGCTGGGCTATACCATGCAGGTGGACAAAGGCGAGCAGGTACTGATGAGCCGTGAAGATCTTTTCAACCGCATTGCTACCTTGACTGGCGGACGAGCTGCCGAAGAAGTAGTGCTGGGCAGTGTCAGTACGGGGGCTTCGAACGACATCGAGCAGGCTACCCGCCTGGCACGGGCTATGGTCACCCGATATGGTATGAGCGAAAAATACGACATGATGGGACTGGAAACGGTAAACAATGCCTATCTGGGTGGTGATACTTCACTGACCTGTTCGTCGGAAACGGCGGCAGACATCGACCGTGAAGTATTGAAAATGATTACCGAAGCCCATCAGAAAGCCCGTAAGCTTATCTCCGATCATCTGGACATCATGCACGAGGCAGCCCACTATCTGCTGGATAAGGAAACTATTACGGGCGAGGAGTTTATGGCCATTGTGCGCAAGTATCAACAGTAATTAATGAAAGTAAGAATAGTACGTGGAAAGTATTGGTATCGATGAACTGAAACGTGGCACAAACGAGGCGGTATGTTATGCTGACGATTGCTTGTTTGTGTCGGAAAGCCTGCAGTGCCTGTGTACTTCTGAACCTGTCAGACTCGATTTTTCGCTGATGGTATTTTGCATTGAGGGCTGTGTGGAGTGGGAACAGAACGGCAGTTTCTGCGCATTGCATGAGCATGATTTTGTGATAACCTTGCCTGGTACTTTGCTGACAAACCTTGTGGTAAGCGACGATTGCCGTATGAAAGTTGTCTGTGTTTCCGACCGTTTTCTTCGGCGGATGCTTCGGGCCAGTACCAATGTGTGGCATGTCATTCGGTTTGTCAAGTCCAATCCGCTGAAACATCTTAGCGACAGCGATTTTGAATACCTGCTGCGTTATGTCGATTTGATAAGTATTGAATTGAAGAACGGAGCCAGCATCTATCGTGAAGAGATTGTGCAACACTTGTTTGCCGCCCTTATTTTTGGAATGCTGTCCGACATAAACCGGTGTATGGCTTCAGAAAATGGAACAGATAGAGATAAAACGACGACTCCGGTATATATGTTCCGCCGTTTTATGGAAGAGGTTTCGGCCGATAACGGTTGTCACCGTTCGGTTACTTATTATGCCGGAAGACTTTGCTGTCTTCCTTCTTATCTGTCGCGTATTGTAAAAAAAGTCAGCGGAAGACGTGCTTTAGCCATTATCGACGAGCATGTAATAGACCGTATTGCCTTCGAACTGAAGTATTCGGACAAGTCGGTCAAAGAGATAGCGATGGAATTCGATTTCCCGAATATTTCCTTTTTTTCGAAGTATGTACGCAAACATCTGAAAGTTTCTCCAACAGCTTTTCGCAATATGGCGTTAACGGATGAGAAATAGCTATTGCCATTGTTTCAGATTGTATTCTGCCTCTACTTTCTTTTCTACATCGTCGGGCAGGGCGGGGAAGAAGTCGATGCCTGTGATGCGCTCTACCTGATCCACTGAATTGACGTAGCTGTCCAGCGGACGATTGCCGGAGGTATTCTTATAGATGAAGCCGATGGCGCGTGGCTGTCGGCT
>NZ_FR883079.1:22842-36685 GCF_000435115.1 Bacteroides sp. CAG:633
GGTTGCCGGCTGCCGGTGCAGAGAATGACTTTGAAGAAAGCGTCGGGGACGGCTATTTTATGCTTGCTTCCGATGGTGCGTGGCTGGCGGTTGTAGAAGATAGGGCCGCAGGCAATGTAGATGGGTCCTTCCTGTTCGGCCCAGCGGCGGCAGGCTTCTTCCAGTTCTTTCCAGTCGCCGCGGTTCAGGTTGTGGTTCTGTGGGCAGATGTTGGTCATGTAGAAACTTTCCTGCATGGCACGCCAGTGCCAGCGGTTGTCGCCGGCGGGGCACATGTGGCCGCGGTCCCAGCCCGAGTGTTTGTAGTCGTCGGTGGTGACGGCTTTGTCGGCGGGCAGGTCGGGGTCGGGCAGGAATTTGTCGGAACGGCTTTCGCGTTCTACCAGTTTGTCGCGGTTCAGCTCCCACGCCACCCAGTTGGGTATGTTCAGCCGGCTGTTGTAGGATACGGTGTAGCCTTTGCGCTTCAGGATGGTTTCGGGCACGTTCTTCAGCGGTGCAGGCAGTTCGAGGCCTTGTGCGTCGGTTACAGTGGACGATGGTTGCGTGGTGCTGTTCTGCGACAGGTTTTCATTCAGCAGTTGCGGCAGCCGGTCGAGGCGGATGTTGCCCGACTTCAGGGCATTGTTCAGCGGACCGTAACCGATGAAGGCGGCACATACCAGCAGAACAAACCATACCACACCTTTGGAGCTTTTCTTTTTCGATTTTCTTCTTGCCATGACGAGTCTCTAAATAAGGTTTCAGACTCCAAAGGTAGTGATATTTTTCGGACTTGGTTATACTTAATTCATCGGCTCTACCGTATAACCCTGTTCCTGAAGCAGCTTCAGCAAGCCACGCTGACCGGGCAGGTGTCCGGCACCTACAACAACCAGAGTGGGGGACTGCTTCATGATGGCGGGCAGTTGGCGGGCCCAGTCGGCGTTGCGGCGATATATCAGTGCGTCCATTTCTTCGGGGGTACTGTCGCAGGCATTGTTCACCTTTTCTTCGGTGATGGCGAGCAGTTCGTCCAGGTCTTGCTTCATGTAGGCCTGAGTCATGCGCAGGCTTTGGTCGATGCTCTGGTCGATATGCGTGGCGGTGCAGTGCAGCAGGAGCGCCTGTCGTGTCAGGGCTTGTGAGTTGTAGAGGACGTCTACTTGCAGGGCAATGCTTTCCAGTCCGCCTACTTTCTTTCCGGCCTGCCGTGCCTGTGTCTGAAACCAGGTGTCGAGCTGCTCCTGCGGGTTGAATCCCTTCAGCGATTTCATGGCCAGTGCCACGGCCAGCTGGGTGGTGATGGCAGCAGGTTTCAGCTTATTGAACAGGGCAAGGTCTACGCCCATGTAGTTCTTTACTACAGCAGCAATGGTGTCGTATTGTGCCTGTGTGAACAGGCTTTTCAGTGTGGTGTCGGCCGGCAGCATCATGGCTTGCTGCATCTTCATCATGTTTTCGGGCTTCATGGCTTCGTCCATTACGAGTTCGCCATACACCTGCTCAGTCTGGTCGATGGCCTGTTGCAGGGCAGAGATGCTGTCCTTGATGCTGAGCGGAGCCAGGTGGTGTGTACCCATGACGTACGAGGGACGGTCGAGTCCGTTGCCCGATACTTTCCATAACAGTTGCGCCTGAGCGCCGAGGGCGATGCAGAGAAGCATCACAAGTGCGAGTGTCTTTTTCATTGCGGTCATTTTTTTATGGTTTTGTTTCATTAGTCGTTGCAGAGTTGTTTTTATTGCAGGCTATTTGTCTTTTGTGAATTCTATATTCCTTATTGTAACGATTGCTATTGCAATGGTCAGGAGCAGGGATATGCAGGCGGCAAACAGGACAGCTTGCCAGAAGTGGTCTTTTATCAGATAGATGAATGCCCAAAAAGAGGTGAAAGCGGTAAGTGCGCCTGCGTAGAAACAGCGTTGAAAAGATAAGGGATTTTTCAGCGGGCGTATCGTCTTTCCGCAGTGCGGGCATCGGATGCTGAAGTGGGTACTGATGAAACAGTACTTCAGTCGCGAGGCGATACCTATTGGTTCGGAGCAATAAGGACATTGATTTTTCATCGCATATCTGTTAATGGGTTAAACTGTCTTTTCTTTCTTTTGCTGATGCAAAGTTAGGATGAAGTCGAGAGGATTTAGGTTAACGTTGCGTTAATGTCAGGTTAACGTTGGCGATGGTAGAAGTGGATGCCGTGAAGGCCGCTTGTGATGCGGTTGTAGAACACTTGTACGGCTCGCAAAGTCCACGAGTATTGTCTGCAAAGCCCACGAGTATTGCAAGTGTTGCTCGCGAGCCGTACAAGTGTCCCACAAATGGAATGCAAGTGTTGCTCACGAAGGATGCAGACGAGGAATTTTTATGGTTCACGTTTCATAGCAAAACAGCTCATAATAAGCACGTTGCTGTGAAAGGTCACGCATTGGGGACGTTTCGGCTCAAATGTCGATGCCCATGATGTAATCGTTCATATAATATCCGTTTCCGATGGGGAAGTCGCCTTCGCGCACTTTTGTCATGCCCATGTGCTGGTAGAATCCTAAGGCGGGGTTGTGGCGGTTTACGTTCAGTTCCATGCGGCAGGGAGCGGGATGCACTTCCTTGATGTATCGGATGGCTTCGCGGAAGAGGAACTTGCCGCAATGTGCCTTCTGAAAGTAGGGCAGTACGTATATCTTCTGCAGGTGAAACAGGTCTTCGCCTTCGGGCTGTACGGAAACGTAGCCTGCCGCTTCGCATTCTTCGTAGGCGATGAGGTAGACGTGGCCTTCTTCTTCCATCTGCTTGCGGATGTTTTCGGGCGAATACATCCAGTCCATCATGTAATCTATCTGTTCGGGTGTAAGGATGCTGCGATATGTGGCAGGGAATACCTGCTGCGCCAGTTTCTGAATGAGTTCGCAGTCGGCGACGGTTGCTTTTCTGATAGTGAACATTTGTGGTTTCTTTTTAATGGTTATTTGTGACTTTATTCAAGCGCCTTTTGCGGGAAAGCCTTTTTCACGAACGTGCTGTCGTTCCGTTGGCGGTAGGTTACGGTTTGCCGGCGGGTGGAATCGTTGGGGATGGCGGTCACGTCGCCCTGAGTGGTGAAGTACACGTAACTGCCCGACCACGAGTCGTAGAAGCGGTATACCCGGCATCCGTCGTGCTCGAAAAGGTAGCTGACACGGTAGTCGGGATTGTTGGCCGATTGGGATTCTGAAACGGAACGTTGCATGACGCAAGAGGTGACGGCCATGCCTGCCAGCAGCAGGAAAACAGAGGTTCGGAGAAGTTTTTTCATTTTTATGGTTATTGTTTGAACCCAAAGATACACAGATTTGTTTCTATTTCAGGTATCTTGCCGGACAATTATTGTTAACATGCAGATTGACGTCTGTGCCTGTCGCTTTTTTTGTTGCAGCACGAAGCCGATAGATTTTCTTTATCGGGCGATAGAAAAATCCGATGGAATTTAGTGCCGGATATCACAATATGTTTTCATACATTTGCAGCACAAGAAACAATCAATACAGAATATTAACCTATTAAAAAGAAACGATTATGACTAAGAGTATCAAAGGAACCCGCACAGAGAAGAATCTGATGACTTCATTCGCCGGCGAATCGCAGGCACGTATGCGTTACACTTACTTTGCCAGCGTGGCCAAGAAGGAAGGTTACGAACAGATTGCTGCCATCTTCCTGGAGACTGCCGAGCAGGAGAAAGAACACGCAAAGCGTATGTTCAAGTGGCTCGAAGGCGGCATGGTAGAGATTACAGCCAGCTATCCCGCAGGTGTGATCGGTACAACCCTCCAGAACTTGCAGGCTGCCGCTGCCGGCGAGAACGAAGAGTGGTCGCTCGACTATCCCAAGTTTGCCGACATCGCCGATGAAGAAGGTTTCCCCGAAATCGCCCTGATGTACCGCAACATCGCTGTAGCCGAGAAAGGACACGAAGAGCGTTATCTGGCTTTCGTGAAGAACATCGAGAATGCTACCGTATTTGCCAAGGAAGGTGAAGTGGTATGGCAGTGCCGCAACTGCGGATTCATCTATACAGGTAAGGAAGCTCCCGAGCTGTGCCCTGCTTGCCTCCATCCGCAGGCTTACTTCGAAGTGAAGAAAGAAAACTGGTAAGATACGGATTACCATAAACAATCAACCCCATTGGCGGAGCCGGAACGGCCGCAGCCAATGGGGTTGCTGTTTTTAGGGGGAGGAGAGGGATATTATTTCTTTCCTTCAGCCTCGTCGGCATGGTGCGGATAGTCTATGGTGTAGTGCAATCCGCGGCTTTCCTTACGCTCCATGGCCTGCTTGGTGATGAGGTAACCTACATTGATCATGTTGCGCAGTTCGCACAGCTCGCGAGTGGCCTTGCAACTCTTGAAGAGTCGTTCTGTCTCCTCGTAGAGGATGTCCAGACGGTTCCAGGCACGGGTCAGACGGACGTTGCTGCGTACGATACCCACGTACGACTCCATGATCTGATTTACTTCCTTCATGCTCTGTGTGATGAGTACGCGTTCTTCGTTACTGATGGTACCTTCATCGTTCCATTCGGGGATGTCGTCGTTGAAGTCGTAACGTTCGAGCACACTCAACGCATGTTTGGCAGCAGCGTCGGCATAGACCACGGCTTCGATGAGCGAGTTCGATGCCAGACGGTTACCGCCGTGCAGGCCTGTACACGAACATTCGCCGATGGCGTACAGGCGGCGGATACTGCTCTGTCCGTCCAGGTCGACTTTGATACCGCCGCAAAGGTAGTGGGCGGCAGGTGCTACGGGGATGTAGTCCTTGGTTATGTCGATGCCAATGCTGAGGCACTTCTTATAGATGTTGGGGAAGTGACGTTTAGTTTCTTCGGGATCTTTGTGCGTAACGTCCAAGTAGACGTGGTCCTCACCGCGTTGTTTCATCTCGTTGTCGATGGCGCGTGCCACGATGTCGCGCGGAGCCAGTGAGAGGCGAGGGTCGTACTTCTGCATGAACTCCTTGCCGTCCATGGTGCGGAGTACGCCGCCGTAACCGCGCATGGCTTCGGTGATGAGGAAGGAAGGACGGTCGCCCGGATGATAGAGTGCCGTGGGGTGGAACTGGATGAATTCCATGTCCTTCACCGCTCCCTTGGCACGATAGACCATGGCAATGCCGTCGCCCGTGGCAACCAGCGGATTGGTGGTATGACGATAGACGGCTTCGCAACCTCCTGTAGCCATCACGGTCACTTTAGAGAGGAAGGTATCTACTTCGCCCGTAGCTTCGTTCAGTACGTAGGCACCGTAGCATTTGATGCCCGGTGTGTAGCGTGTCACGATGATGCCCAAGTGATGTTGCGTGATGATTTCTACTGCATAGAAGTTGGTGAATATGGTGATGTTGGGATGCTGCTTCACGGCTTCGATGAGTGAAGTCTGTATTTCGGCTCCCGTATTGTCCTTGTGGTGCAGGATGCGGAACTCCGAGTGTCCGCCCTCTTTGTGCAGGTCGAAGTTTCCGTCTTCTTTCTTGTCGAAGTTGACGCCCCAGTTGATGAGTTCCTTGATTTGGGCAGGTGCATTACGTACTACTTTTTCTACCGCCGCGCGGTCGCTGATCCAGTCGCCGGCAATCATGGTGTCTTCGATGTGCTTTTCGAAGTTATCCACGGCCAGGTTGGTTACCGAGGCGATGCCTCCTTGTGCAAAATAGGTGTTGGCCTCTTCCATTCCGGCCTTACAGATGAGGGCTACCGTCCCCTTTTCCGCCACTTTCAGGGCAAAACTCATACCGGCTATACCTGAGCCGATGACGAGGAAATCGAACTTTCTTACCATAATGTATATTATTAGCAATTGCAAAACTACAAAATAAGTGCATTGCTTGTGCGCTTTCCTGCTGAAAATACATACCTTTACCGCAAAAAACAAAGAAACTATGGATAGAGTGTTCCATGCCCGCATTGCTACGGGCCGTTACTTAGCGTTACTTTTGTTTACCTTCATGCTGGTCTATTGCCTGTGGGTGAAGTACATTTTGATAGCTGTCCTGTGGGGCATTCTGTTGCTTCATTTCATCGAAAAGATTATTCACACTACGTATACGCTGACCACCGACGGCCGTCTGCTGATTTATGAAGGGCGTTTTTCGCGTCTTCGTGAGCGTCCGTTGTCCGAGGTGGTATCAGTAGAACGCCGTTCATCCATGCAGGTAGCGGGCTGTGCACTGGTGCGCTACGTGCTGATCACTTATCGGGATGGCAAGCACGACGCCCTCCAGCCGACGGATGAGGAAGAGTTCATACGGGTGCTGGAGAAGCGGCAGCGGGAATGCGGCTTGTAGTTACTCAGAAGCCGATGAGGGAAGAAAAGGCTCTACAACGGTTTTTGATTTTGTGTGTAAAGCTTTCGTATAGGTGAGCTTGCCTTTAAACTGTTTTGTTTTTTCACTGAATTCATCTTTCAATGTCAGCAGGTAGGTGTTGCGTGTTTCTTCGTAATATACGGTTATCTCGTAGGTCACTTGATTATTAGGGAGGACATTTGTGCTTTCTTTGATGCGGAAAAAGCCGGGATATTCGCTGTAACCTTCGCTGTAATAAATGGTATCTCCCAAATAACAAATAGGAAGACTGTCGCAACTTTCGATGTTGAAAGCCTGTGGATCGTTGCTTTCCCAAACGACTTTTGTTTTGGGATCGGTTGTTGTAGAGAAGTTGATTGTAGCTTCTGTTGGGTTTTCAAAGACTGTAGGAGCTAATTTTTCTTCGAATTGTCTGGTGCCGTCTCCTTCTTCCTCGAAGAACTCGATGTGGGAGAATACATAGTTTTCGGGTCTTGCGTCGTCATCCGAACAACTTGCAAGAAGGATGCAAAGCATACCTGCAATTAATGGAAAGAATCTCGGTGTTTTCATGATATTGAGTTTAAACAAGTTTACAGGTATAAAAATAGCTTTTCTTTTCGGATAATCCAATCTTTTTCTTTCTGTTTAACATATTCTGTCATAAAACCTATGCCGATAGATTAGAAAATAGATAGAAGAGATGTTCTCAACGGAAGCAAATTGTTTTATTTTTCTGAATAAAGCTTAAATATATTTCTTAGTTTGCAGTCTTTTAGGGATCACTGCGTCCATATCATGCAGAATAAAAAAACTGAAGAATATGGAATTGAATTGTGCGATTTTGCATGCCGACCAAGAAACGATTAACAGACTGGAGGAATACATCGGTAAAGTACCCTTTTTGTCGTTACGCGGTAAATACACTAATCCGCTGGAAGCATTGAAAGAGTATTATGAAACGAAAGTAGAAGTCTATTTTGTCGGTATCTGCCAGGAATATGAAGGTGGAATTGGCGGTATGGATTTTTGCAGAATGCTTTCTTTGCCTACCCGTGTGATTTTTGTGGCGGAAAGCAGCCGGTATGCAGCCGAATGTTTTCGGTTGGATGCTTTGGACCATCTGGAAGGCGAGGTAGAATTTTCCATTTTCTTTCAGGCAGTCAATAAGGCTGTACGTTGGTTTGCTTTGCAGAACAGTCCGGTGGCCGAAGGAGTGGTTCAGAAAATGGCAGTCGAAGATGCGCCCCGTATGATTTATGTCAGGTCGGATAACCGGATTATCAGGTTGGAACTGAGTGAGATTAACTATATCGAGGGTTTGGGCGATTATGTCAAAATCTTCTGCCGGAGAAGTTCGAAGCCGGTTATCAGTCTGTGCAGTATGAAGTATCTGGAGGAAAAACTGCCTGCGGACGAGTTTATACGCATACACCGCTCGTTCATTGTCCGTAAGGGCTGCATTGATGCTATCGGGCGAAGTTCGGTCATAGTCGAAGAGAAAGATGTTCCGATTGGCGATGCTTATCGTGAACGGTTGAAGCATTTCATTTCGCGATTGGCTGTACTGTGACCGATTCAGTTGGTTAGGAGTAGTTCCTTATAGACTTTCAATATTTGTCCGGATAGTAGGCAACATTCCTCCCGAAGGTAGGCGACCTTCGGGTTGATAGTAGGCAACCTTCGACAGGAAGGCAGGAAGTATTCGTTATCGGATGTGAATATGTTTTGTCATTATACATATTCTTTTCCTATTCTCTTTCCAATAAAGCAGATTTGTTCCTTTTTATCTGTTTATTTCAGTTTGAATTTCGATATCTTTTCGCCGAAGGTCAGATTCAGGTTCAGGCTGAAGCGGTTTTCTTGCATCAAGTTGCTGCGCGAATTGATTTGTTTACGCCAGGTGGCACCCAACGACAGGTAGGAATAACGTATCGGAAAACTTACGCCTATGTTGGTTTCGAGATAGTACATCTTACCGTTTTTCAGGTTGATATATGAGTTGCTGAACCCCAGACCACCCATAATTTCGGTGCATCGCGGCAGGCGTGGATTGGTAGCGTAGATACCTCCAATGTTGACTTTGTGCTGGTTTTCGTATTTCATCGAAGTGTACGACGATACGTTTCGGCTCCAGTCTACATAATTATAGTCGATGGCAGTTGTCCAGTGTCCATTGTGGAGCGAGATACCTGTGCCGATGTGCATGGGCAAGTATTGCGTAGGACTATGGTAACTTTTATCAAGGCTTTCGCTGGTAGACGAGTTGGAGTAAGTCAGTGTGTTGTCGTGACTTATTTTCATGGAAGGGGCGAATACCAGTCCGAACGACCATGTACGTTGTCGATGGTCGGCCAGTTCGTAATAGATTCCCAAGTCTGTGTAGAAAGCTTTCTTGGTGGATTCGTATTGTACAACGGCACTTTCCTGGGTTTCGCTTTGTGTGGCTGTGCCCAGTACCATACCCAAGTTGATACCTACAGACAGCTGGGGTGTCAGAGCAAAGGCGTTGGTGATGTAACAGCGGTACAATCCTCCGGTACCTTCGAATGATGAGTAGGTATAAGCACCCGGATCACCTTCTATTTCTTCTTCTGTCTGTATCAGATAACCTATGCTGCTATAAGGCGATGCTCCGATCATGGCATACCATCGGGGCAGGACGCGGAATCCCAGACTGAAACGGTTAGGATTGCCGGTCAGGCTTGAGCTGTTGTCGCTAAGGAAAGAATAACGTGCATAGGCAGCCGATGCACCCAGATCGAAAGTGAAGCAAAGGGTATCCATGTGGGTGATGGCGGCTGGGTTTAGGGTGTTCTGGAATCCATTGCGGTTCAATGCGATACCAATATTTCCCATACCGGCATAACGTCCGCCTTCACCGTTGTTCAGTTCGCCAATGCCGTACATGGATGTAGGCAGGTTGGTGGTGTTCTGTGCCGGACAGAACAGGCAGAAGAACAGGCATATGCCTGACAGTATGATGATTTTTTTATGATTGTGTTTCATAAGTTTCATTGCTCGTTATAGATTTTTATTCTGATATCAAGTCTGCATTGCCTGTCTTTATCGGGAGCATTGGTGAATACCACCTGATTGAAAGTAGTGGCCATTTCTCCTTCTTCCAGGCTCATCAGCAACTTTTGCCGTTTGTTGCCCCATGTTCCGAAATTGTTTCGGATGAACTGGGTCATGTCAAAAGAGTAATAGGTTTCGCGGCCGTACATTTCGTCTATGGTCAGGTTGCCAGTCTGTACCGTTACGCCGTCGCTGCCATAGACATAATCTTCCAGAACATTGTTTTCGTCGGTGATGTAAAGTCGCAGTTCTTCGGGGAGCTGACTGACTTCATTGTACGAGTGTGCCAAAGGATACAGGTAGAGGGTAGCACTTTCTATCGAAACTATTTCTCCTGCGCTTTGCAGTTCGTTCAGGTCGGGAAACTCGATTTGATTGTAGTAACCCGTCAGTCCTTGCAGATAGGCACGGTAGCCCATACTGCTGGCATGAACCAGATTTCCGATACCTCCGCTGATGCTGTCGAGTGAAGTGTTTGTGGTGTTGTGGCGAACGCTGGTATATGCATATTCGCTATTGACGCTGAAGGTCAGTTTGCTTTCGGTAGTTTGGTTGGAGATATCGCGGTAGTGCAGGTTGATGCTCATCGAAGAGTCGTTCACCAGAAAGCCGGTGATGCAGCTACCATCAAGATCGGCTACAAGAGCAAGACCGGGAAACGTCTTCTTAAAGTTTTCCTGTGAGTTGAGATAATCGTTCTCGGTAAGGATGTCGTTGAACAGTTGTTGGCCCATTGCGTCGGGCAGGCGTACCGTTACTTCGCGTTGCCGGCCGGGTTGCGGCAGATAGCTGAAGCGAGTCAGTGGGGCATCTTCCGTAGCCATGATGGTGGTATTGTACAAGTCTTCGTCATTGTCGAGCACGATGGGTGATTTCAGCCGGTAGACTGATATGTACTGGGGCGTCAGCGTATCGCCCCAATAGTGTCCGCTGGGAATCATGCGCAACACCAGTGAGTCGAACTGGTAATCGTGCCCGCTGGAGGTGCTGAAGGAGTTTTTCGAGTATTCGGCACAGTAAGTGGCTGACACTTCGCCCCACAGGGTGTCCTGATAGTGGCCGAATTGGCAGATGGTGTCTTCGCGCGTTTCGATGGAGTCCAGCAGAATGGTGCTCAGGTCTACCGTGCAACTGTTGGTGAATATGTTGTAGAATGAGCTTTCTACCAGACTGCTCCCTAAACTGGAGTTATTGTCTTGGCAGGCGTAGCATACGATGATGGCCGCAAGCAGGCTATACAATAGTTTTCTCATAGTGTTCCGTTTTCACTTTTTTCTGCAAAGGAAAAGGAAAAGTAGGGCATGCTCCTATCAAAATCGGCGGTTGGGCCATTTTTGCCGTTAAACGCTTCGGACGGTTGCCTGAAGGGCGTTTATCGGATATTGACCCCTGTTGGTCGGTTCTTTTTGCATACATCCGGAGCATGGTCTATTTTCGCCACGCAATGCAGACGGGGAAAAAAGGATAATTCGCGAGTTCCTTTCCCTCGATTGCTGGGCAAACAGCTTACGGAACATGAATTAAATCATTAAACAAACAGTTTTATATGTATATGAATCGATTATTATTGGGAATGATGCTGCCGCTGGTCCTGCTGGCCGGAAGCAGCTGTACGGACGATGACGAGTACACGCAGGGACAATGGATGAAGCGATCGGGCTTCGAGGCCGAACCGCGTGCCTATGCCTGCAGCTTCACCATCGACGAGAAGGGATACTTGTGTGGAGGTTTTCGTGGAGCAAATAAAGAATATATGAATGACCTCTGGGTGTACGACATGAACAACAACAACTGGGAACAGCTGGCCAACATGCCGACCGTAGGCCGCAAGTATGCTACGGGTTTTGCACTGAACGGGAAGGGATATGTGACTACAGGCTCGGTGAAAGACGGAAGCTACTCGAACTATGTGGCCGATACGTGGGAGTATGATCCGGTTTCGGACTCGTGGACGCAGAAAGACGATTATAAAGGAGGTCCGCGCGACGGTGCCTTGGCATTTGTGATAGGTGGATATGCTTATGTAGGTACGGGCTACAACGAAGACACACAGGGCAGTTACAAGGACTTCTACCGTTTCGATCCCAATGCGGCAGCCGGCTCGCAGTGGACGAAAGATGCCGGTAACGGCGGAGGACCCGAAAAGCGTGCCTATGGTACGGCTTTCGTCATCAACGATGTGGCTTACGTGTGCTGCGGCACGGATAACAGTACCAATCTGAGCGACTTCTGGAAGTTTGACGGAACTACTTGGACGCAATTGCGCGACATTGCCAATACGAACAGCGACGAAGACTATGACGACGATTACGCCATTGCCCGTTATAGCACAGTGTCTTTCGTCATCGACGGTTATGCTTACATTGCGACCGGCTACCGGAGCGGTGTGACAGCCGACTATTGGAAGTACGATCCCGATCAGGATTTGTGGTACGGCGACTCGGATGACGACTTTACGCCGCTGACCGACGTGCACAATAACTATTCGGGAGCCTCTTCACGCGACGGAGCGGTATCGTTCTCGAACGGAAAACGGGGCTTTGTGCTGACCGGACAGTCGGGAGGCAGCTACTTTGACGACGTGTACGAACTGTTGCCCGACGAGCAGGAAGATGTATAATGCAAAGAAGGAAAAAGAAATGTATCGTGTGAAGCTGACGTTTATTGTGAAGACGGGTATGTTGTCTGTAATGGCAGCATACCTTTCTTGCTGTATGGGTGGTTCGCGCCCAGCCGGGGCGAACGAGTTGCGTTGCCTGACGTTGGAAGTAAATGGAGGGTATGGTTATGCGATTTTGTGTGGCGAAGATACGCTGATTCGCCAGACCCGCATACCGGCCATTGGCGGAGGAAAGGCGTTTGACACCCGCCGCGATGCCATGCAGGTAGGGAAGCTGGTTTGCCGGAAACTGTTTGATGGAGAATCGCCTTCGGTCACTCCCGACGAGGTGAAAGAGGCCCTGAAACAGGCGCGCAACAAATAAATCTATGGCTATGCTGCCCGTATTTGAAATACTTGTTGTATCTTGCGAGCAAATATCTTAAAACGTTAAAATGCCATGGATAAATATCAAATTGCCATTATCGGCGGAGGTCCTGCGGGATATACGGCTGCCGAAGCTGCCGGAAAGGCAGGAATGAGTGTGGTACTTTTCGAGAAAAACAGCCTTGGAGGCGTCTGTCTGAACGAAGGCTGCATCCCTACCAAGACATTGCTGTATTCGGCCAAGACGTACGACGGCGCACGCCATGCGGCGAAGTATGCCGTTTCGGCAGAGAACGTCGGGTTCGACTTGCCTAAAATCATTGCCCGCAAGCAGAAAGTGGTGCGTAAGCTGGTGCTGGGAGTGAAGGGAAAACTGACCGCCCACGGTGTGAAGATAGTGACCGGCGCGGCCGAAGTGGTGGACAAGAACCACGTGCGTTGTGGCGAAGAGGTGTACGAATGCGACAACCTGCTGCTCTGCACCGGTTCGGAGACCTTCATTCCGCCCATTGCGGGAGTCGACACCGTGCCCTACTGGACGCATCGCGATGCGCTCGACAACAAGGAATTGCCCCAATCGCTGACCATTATCGGCGGCGGAGTCATCGGCATGGAGTTCGCTTCGTTCTTCAACAGTCTGGGCGTGCAGGTGACGGTTGTCGAAATGATGGATGAGATTCTGGGCGGTATGGATAAAGAGCTTTCGGCCCTCCTGCGTGCCGAGTACGCCAAGCGTGGTGTGAAGTTCATGCTCAGTACGAAGGTTGTTTCGTTGGCGCTAGCCGAAGACGGCAGCGGACAGGTGCAGGTGAATTACGAGAACGCCGAGGGCGCCGGTTCAGTTGTGGCTGAGCGGTTGCTGATGAGTGTGGGCCGTCGTCCGGTGACGAAAGGTTTCGGACTGGAAAATCTGGAACTGCAGAAGACCGAACGGGGTAGCATCGTGGTGGACGAACACATGCAGACATCCCTGGCGGGCGTATACGTCTGTGGCGACCTGACAGGTTTCTCGCTGCTGGCACATACTGCCGTGCGCGAAGCCGAGGTAGCAGTCAACCACATTGCCGGCAAGGAAGACGCGATGAGCTACCGTGCCATCCCCGGTGTGGTATATACGAATCCCGAGATAGCCGGCGTGGGCGAGACCGAAGAGTCGCTGCAACGGAAAGGCATCGCGTGCCGTGTGGTCAAGTTGCCGATGGCTTACAGTGGTCGTTTTGTGGCCGAAAACGAAGGTGTCAACGGAGTATGCAAGCTGTTGATTGCCGACGATGACACCATTCTGGGCGCACACGTGCTGGGCAACCCGGCCAGCGAAATCATCACCTTGGCAGGTATGGCGATAGAGCTGAAACTGACTGTGGCAGAGTGGAAAAAGATTGTTTTCCCGCATCCCACAGTAGGCGAGATTTTCCGCGAGGCACTGTGAGTTTGAGAGACACTTGTACGGCTCGTGAGCCACACTTGCACGGCTCGCGAGCC
>NZ_FR883079.1:36714-37476 GCF_000435115.1 Bacteroides sp. CAG:633
CGAGCCGTACTTGTGTTCTAAACGAGCCGTGCAAGTGTTTCTCACAACCCCTTTTTCCCCTGTATAAAACCCCGGCCGTTTGCTCCCGAAACCCCGGGCATTTTCCCGTAAAACCCGGCGGGTTTTCTATGGAAACTCCGGGCGTTTTCTCCCGAAACTCCAGCCTTTTTTCCTCAAAACTCTGGCCTGTGCCGCAAAAAAGCCCTGCTTCCGCTTGCGTATTCGTCGGCTTTTTGCTTCATTTGCTTCACTGAATATCACAGATGACTATGAAGCGGATTATCCTGCAGGCGTGTTGCCTGCTTTTGTTTTCTTGGCTGTTCGCGCACCGTGCCTCTGCACAGCAGGCCGACAGTGTGGCGACGCTTGCCTCGCGTATCGATACCTTGTTGAAGTATGAGTTGCCAGCCGGTGCCCATGCCGGCCTTTGCATTTACGACCTTACTGCCGGACGTATGCTCTACGAATATCAGGCCGACAAGCTGTCGCGCCCGGCTTCGACCATGAAGGTGATGACGGCCATTACGGCCCTGTCGCAGCAGGGCATCGACGAACCTTTCCGCACCGAACTGTGGACCCGTGGGCGCATTGTGGGCGATACGCTGAAGGGCGATCTGTACGTCGTAGGCGGTTTCGACCCCGAACTGGACGAAACCGACCTGAAGGAGCTGATTGGCGGACTGACAAAGCGGGGCATCCGTGTGCTGGACGGACGCATTGTGGGCGATGTGTCGATGAAAGATTCGCTCTATTGGGGAACAG
>NZ_FR883080.1:0-77759 GCF_000435115.1 Bacteroides sp. CAG:633
TTCAGCTCGGCCATGCCGAAACCGCGTTCGGTGGCATGAAAGCCTGCACAGTTCAGCAGGTGGTTGCCCAGCACGCCCAACGTCAGCCTTCCTGTAAAGTCTACATGGAAAGGTTCGGCTACGAAATTATAGGTTCCTATCTTGTTGTCCATAGGTCGAGGATTTTTAGTTTTTAAGTTTTTAAGTTTTTTAGTTTTTAAGTTTAGTTGACGAGGGGACAAGTTAACGAGGCCACGAGGGGAAAAGGGACTCATTACTTGTTAACTCGTCTACTTGTCTACTCGTCTACTCGTCAACTTGTCTACTCATTTCTTCTTTACTCTTCAGATACTTTGCCTCACGTTCGGCCAGATATTCGTTCACCCGTTCGAAACAACTGGTAGTAATGGCTACACGGCCCGAACGGACAAACTGAAGCACACAACCGAAAGTCTGCAACTCCTGGTAAAGACAGGTGATGTCGTCGCTCATACCATTCATCTCGACAATGGAGAACACCGGATTTACTTCCACAATACGGGCATGATACTTACGTATCACCTTGGAAACCTCCGGAGTCTGCTCCAACGCAGGAGTTGCCACCTTATAGAGGGCAATCTCATGCTGGTAGATCTCATCATCGGTGAAATAGTGCGCCTGCAGCACATCTATCTTCTTGGTTATCTGTTTCACCACCTTTTCAATGGTGTCACGGTCGGTCCATGCGGTAATGGTATATTTGTGCACCCCCTTGATGGACGAGGCAGACACATTCAGGCTTTCGATATTAATCTGCCTGCGGGTGAACACAGCCGTCACCTGGTTGAGCAAGCCGGCGATGTTCTCCGAATGGACGATAATGGTATATAATGTCTTTTCAGTCATAATTCTTTGTTTTCAATTTCAACATTCCAACAGCATCTGGTTCACCGAACCACCCGGAGGCGTCATCGGCATCACGTTGCCTTCTTCTTCCACACAGGCTTCGAGCAGGAACGGACCGTCGGTTGCCAGCATCTCGCGGATAGCATCGGCCAGTTCCGAACGCTCCATCACACGACGCGAAGGAATGCCGTAAGCAGCAGCTATCTGCATATAGTCGGGGTTCAGCATAGGTGTGAACGAGTAACGGCGGTTGAAGAACATGGCCTGCCACTGGCGAACGTTGCCCAAATAATTATTGTTCAGCAGAATCATCTTGACAGGGGCTTTCTGTTCCATCACCGTGCCCAGTTCCTGCAGGTTCATCTGCAAGCCGCCGTCGCCCATGAAGACACAAACCGTGCGGTCGGGGCGTCCGAACGTAGCACCGATGGCAGCAGGAAGTCCGAAGCCCATCGTACCCAATCCGCCGGAAGTGACAATGCTGCGCGGACGGGTGTACTTGAAGTAACGGGCAGACATCATCTGATTCTGACCAACGTCGGTCACCAGAATAGCATCGTTATGGGTTGCCTCGCTCACGGCACGTACCACTTCACCCATACTCAGCTCGCGGGTAGTGCGGCACAGTTCGGGACGGATTACCTTCTCTTCCTCCACTTCTTCGTAGGTACGGAAACTGTCGAGCCACTCCCGGTGGGTAGCCGGTTTCAGCAGTTCGGTAACGGCAGGCAATGTCTCTTTACAGTTGCCCAACACAGCTACATCGGTCTTGATGTTCTTGTCTATCTCGGCTGGGTCGATATCGAAATGAATGATTTTGGCTTGCGGGGCATAGGTTGCAACGTTGCCTGTCACACGGTCGTCGAAACGCATACCTACGGCTATCAGCACATCGCACTTGTTAGTATTGATGTTCGGTCCCAAATTGCCGTGCATACCCAGCATGCCTTTGTTCAGCGGATGGTCGGAAGGCAAAGCCGACAGTCCCAACAAGGTGCGTCCGGCAGGCAGTTCAGCCTTTTCAATGAAAGCTAACAGCTCGGCTTGAGCATTTCCCAACTCTACACCCTGCCCAACAAGCACCAACGGACGCTGGGCAGCATTGATGAGGTCGGCCGCCTGGCGGATAGCCTCCATATCCATGTCGGGTACAGGCTGGTAGCTGCGGATGAAGTCGACTGTTGCCGGCGCATACTCTGTCTTATCCACTTGGGCATTCTTGGCAAAGTCGAGCACTACAGGACCGGGACGTCCGCTGCGTGCTATGTAGAAGGCGCGTGCCACAGCCCAAGCCACATCTTCGGCCCGGCGAATCTGATAGCTCCACTTGGTGATAGGTTGTGTGATGCCTACCAGATCGACTTCCTGAAAAGCATCCGTACCAAGAAAGCCCGTACCCACCTGTCCGGCTATCACCACCATCGGCGTACTGTCTATCATGGCATCGGCAATGCCTGTAATAGTATTGGTGGCTCCCGGACCGCTGGTTACCAGACAGACACCTACCTCCCCCGACACGCGGGCAAAGCCTTGCGCAGCATGGGTAGCTCCCTGTTCGTGGCGTACCAGAATATGGTTCAACGTCTTCCGATGATCGTATAAGGCATCGAATACCGGCATGATGCTTCCACCCGGATAACCGAATATTGTTTTTACCCCCTCGTGTTCCAACGAACGCATCAGGGCTTCTGCGCCTGTAATTGTATCTTTCATATCTATATAATGGATAATGGAGAATGGAAAATGGAGAATGAGCGATGAATTCTCAATTATCAATTATCCATTCTCAATTCTATTTAGTCTATCAGTCTTACCGCTCCTTTATCTGCCGAGCTTACCAGACTGGCGTAAGCCTTCAGCGCCTTGGACACTTCGCGGTTGCGGGTGACAGGCGTCATGGGGCGGGCAGCCAGTTCTTCATCGGTAAGCTTCACGTTAATGGTGCGGTTGGGAATATCTATTTCGATGATGTCGCCATCCACCAGCTTGCCGATGTTACCGCCGGCAGCCGCTTCGGGCGAGATGTGACCGATGCTCAGACCCGAAGTACCGCCGCTGAAGCGTCCGTCGGTAATAAGGGCACATTCCTTGCCCAAGTGGCGCGACTTGATGTAAGAGGTAGGATAAAGCATCTCTTGCATGCCCGGACCACCCTTAGGACCTTCGTGAGTGATAACCACTACGTCGCCGCTCTGTACTTTACCGCCCAAGATGCCTTCGCAAGCAGCTTCCTGCGAGTCAAACACCTTGGCAGGACCTGTAAACTTCCAGATGCTTTCGTCCACTCCGGCAGTCTTCACTACACAACCGTCCTGGGCGATGTTCCCCTTCAGTACGGCCAGTCCGCCATCCTTGCTGTAAGCGTGCTCCAAGTCGCGGATGCAACCGTTGGCACGGTCAGTATCGAACTCTTTGTAATAAGCATCCTGCGAACCCAGCTTCAAGTTGAACTTACCGCCGGGGGCACTGGCATACTTTTTCTGTGCCTTCTTGCAGACGTTGGGACTGGTGATGCAGTACTGGTCAATCTCCTCGGCCAGCGTCATGCCATCTACACGTTTCACACTGGTATCTACCAGTCCCCCTTTAGTCAGTTCGGCCATGATGGCTACGATGCCGCCTGCACGGTTCACGTCCTGCACGTGGTATTTCTGCGTGTTCGGAGCAACCTTACACAAGCAGGGCGTTTTGCGCGACAACATGTCGATGTCTTCCATCTTGAAGTCGGCTCCAGCCTCGTGGGCCACGGCCAGCAGGTGAAGCACCGTATTGGTAGAACCTCCCATGGCGATATCCAGCGTCATGGCGTTGAGGAAAGCCTCGCGGGTGGCGATGCTGCGGGGAAGTACGCTCTCGTCGCCTTCCTCGTAGTATTTGTAAGCGTTCTCCACAATCAGTTTGGCAGCGTCCTTGAACAGTTTCCGACGATTCTCGTGCGTAGCCACAATTGTTCCATTGCCCGGCAGAGCCAGTCCGATGGCTTCATTCAGACAGTTCATCGAATTGGCGGTAAACATACCCGAACAGCATCCGCAGGTGGGGCAGGCATGTTGCTCTATCTTGGCTACATCCTCGTCGCTCACCGTCGTATCGGCCGACTTGATCATGGCATCAATCAGGTCGAGGTGCTGCCCTTTCCACTCGCCAGCCTCCATCGGTCCGCCCGAAACGAAGACGGTAGGAATGTTCAGACGCATGGCAGCCATCAGCATGCCCGGCGTAATCTTGTCGCAATTGCTGATGCAGACCATGGCATCGGCCTTGTGGGCATTGACCATGTACTCCACACTATCGGCAATGATGTCGCGCGAAGGCAGTGAATAAAGCATGCCGTCGTGTCCCATGGCAATGCCGTCGTCGATGGCAATGGTATTGAATTCGGCAGCAAAGCAACCCAGCTTTTCAATCTCTTCCTTAACGAACTGCCCTATCTCGTGCAGGTGGACGTGCCCCGGAACAAACTGCGTAAACGAATTAACGATGGCAATAATGGGCTTACCCATCTGCTCACGCTTCATGCCATTGGCCACCCACAATGCACGTGCTCCCGCCATGCGGCGGCCTTGCGTGCTGAACGAACTGCGTAACTGATGTTTCATCTTCGTTATTCTCCTTTCAATAAAAAAGCCTTTCTCGTATGTGAGAAAGGCTTCAAAAAAATATCTTCATCAGGTATGGATACATACACAAAACCTTTCTCACGCTCTTGATTTCAAGACCACGACGCGAATAATATGCAGGACTGCCAGGTTAATGGATGTATGTAGCATCATATCTTTCTTTTTTAAACGATTCAACTGTTTTATTGCTTAACGTGTCGCAAAGGTAAGTGATTTTTTATAATATACAAGCAGTTTGAAGAAAAAAAAGATATTTTTCTATAGATTCGTAAGAAAAAGGCGCATAAAAGTCTCCTTTTATCATAAAAGTCGAACTAACGAAAGAGCAACAAAAAGAGACTACCACGGCTTTGCAGGCAAAACCCGTGGGGTTTGTCCGGCTGTTGCCCCGCATTTGATGAACAAACACGAGGCGTTTTCCCTGCAAACGCGGGGCATTTTCCCGACAAACGCGGCGCGTTTCTAAAGCAAACCTGCCCTCCAGTGTTCCAGACAACCGTTCCACAGGAACAGTCGCTAAAACCAACCGGAAGGCAGGGACGTTGTCGTTGTCATTCCATGCCACATTTATAACAACAACATCTTTCTTTTTTTCTTTATTTCTTTCTTTATATATATAAAGGAGAAAATTGCGCTTATTTTATGCAATTCTTCATCATTTTCCTTATTATCAAATGATTATCTACTACAAAACAACTGTTTTAGTAATTATTACCCCCTATTTTCGACCAATTTTTCTTTATTTTTCGATGTTTTTCCGCTTTTTTTTGCAGTTTTTCTGATGTTTTTTGCTGGATTTTCATCGTTTTTTCATCAAAACCTTGTCGAAACTGGAAAGATTTTCATCATTTTCTGTTGTTTTCCGAGCGTTTTCCGTTGTTTTTTCAGGTCAGCGCACTGCTATTTCGGCAAAGCCCATCGGCTCATTTTCCGTAACCATACGGACAGCCTTCAGGTAGAGATAACGAGCCTTGACCGGAGTAAAATAGACCGATTGCATAACCGGATTGTTACGGATATTAGAAAACTCACCTGCTTTAACCTTGCGAACATGCTGCCCGTCGGCATCCGCCACAGACAGTTCATAATGGGAAATAAGCCCCCGATTAGGTTCACCCTGGTCGGGCAGGAAATGGAAGGATGAAACAAAACGTTCGCTGCCCAAATCGACAGTCAACAGATCGCCATCAACAAAACAAGTAGTCTTTTCGTCACAGTCGGACGCTGCAGCAGCCGATTCCGCGTTCACACCGGAGAGGGTGAAAGGAAAACTCTGCATTTTGGAAGCCTGTACTTCTTCAAAAAGCTTGTCTGCCCGCTCGCCAGCATCATATACCCCGATATTATTGAGACAAAGCGGGCCACGGGCGTCGGTAATCCGGATACGGATACCATCGGAAACTACAGAAGAAAAGCGCAAGAGACGCTTATAACCAATGGTCGTAGTTTCTTCATTCAGCACAACAGGCTGCCAGTTGCCCGATGCGTCACGATACTCTACCGTAAAAGCCTTCACACGCTGACCCAACGGAATGTACTCCTGCAAAAGCATGCGGTTCATCCGCAAAGCCGATGGAAAAGCAAAAGTAATATCGGCCGTCACTACACTGTCTGTTGTAGCCCAGAATGTATCGTAATCGTTGTCTGTCAAGGCTGAAGCCACATAAGCGCCGCCCCGCTCGTCGCTCACCTGTGGAGTAAGGCCAGCTACCAGATTTGTTTTCAACTCTTCCTGTATGATCTGATGGAAACGGACAGCATTAGCCGAATCAATCGGATGAATCAGACCGTTTCTGTCTACCGGGAAGTTGAGCAACAAAGTGCCGTTATGACCAACACTGCGATAGTACAGGTCGACCAGTTGTTCGGGTGTTTTCACCAGACTGTCCTGTTCGGGATGATAGAACCAACCCGGACGGATGGACACATCGCACTCGGCAGCTACCCATTGATCGCCATCGGCATGACCATACTGAAGCTCATAGCTTTTGTCATATCCGGGATAAACCTCGCCCTTACGAAGGAAAGACCAATTGGTTGCCCCCGCAAAGCCACGTTCATTGCCCACCCAACGGCATCCGGGACCACCGTCGGAAAAGATAACAGCCTGAGGCTGGATGCTGTCCAGCATTTCATATATACGAGGATAGTTGTAATAGTTGCGCCGGTCGATGGTCCTCGTTTCCTTCGCTCCGCCGTACCATCCGTCACCTCCATTGGCACCATCAAACCATACTTCGAAAACTTCACCATAATTCGTCAGCAAGTCACGCAACTGAGCATAAAAATAGTCCAGATATTCAGGTGTTCCATAATTGGCCTGATGGCGATCCCATGGCGACAGATAGACAGCAAATTTCAGCCCATACTTCTTACAGGCTTCCGACAATTCACGTACGATATCTCCCTTACCATCTTTATAAGGACTGTTGGCTACACTGTAATCGGTCCCGGCAAAAGGCCACAGACAGAAGCCATCGTGATGTTTGGCCGTCAGTATCACGCCTTTCATTCCGGCAGCCACTAACGTACGTGCCCATTGTTCACAATCCAAACGGGCAGGATTGAACACCTCTGCCGGTGTGTCACCATATCCCCATTCCCGGTCGTTGAACGTATTCAGGCCGAAATGGATAAAAGCATAGGTTTCCATCTTTTGCCATTCCACTTGCTTAGGTTCAGGAACAGGCAACAGAGGAGCCGGAGCCTCAACATGGGTTGAAGAACAGGAAGACAGGCCTACGGCCAACATCGAAGCCAGGCATAATGCTGACAAACTGGTACTTTTTTTCATATCATAGATTGGTTTTGATAAATAATCAGTTGTTATCGTTCAGGTATATTGTCCGCCGCTCGGCAATGGACAGCTTTGACCATGGAGTGACCGAAGTCCACAAAGCCAGGTCGGTAATGTCTGCCGGATAAGTTTCTCCACCGTTCAGATCTTCCTGCAGTGCCTTCAGCATCACATAGTCCATCCCCTGGTGATGGGTATCTACCCTCAATGCTTCCTGTCCCCACTGCTGCCAATAACGATGTTCGTAACGGCTGATATAGGACTCATCGGACTCCCAGGTTTCATTAGGGCTGTATCCCTCAATATAAATCTGCCGACGGTCGCCCTGCCAGATGCCTTTGGTTCCTTGTATCTCAAAATCAAGGCTACGCGGACGAGGCAAAGTCGTATCATGAGTCAAAGTAACCAGAATACCTTTTTCGGTCTGCAACTGGGTTACTACGACATCCCCCATGGTAATTTTCTGATCCGACGGTCCGCCCAAATCACGAATACGCTGCAACAGACCAGCCGGTTTTGAGGCAAAGGAAGTAAGACTCTTAAAACGATCGGTACGCCCGATGCCTGCTATCAGGCAAAGCGGAGCCAGACCATGCGTAGGATACAAATCGCCATTTTCCTCCTGATAAAAACGGCTACGCCAAACGCTTTCCGTCTTGTCACGGTTGCCCAGCGTGCCGTCATCGTCCAGTAGCAAACGACGCAAATCGTGGCGGTAGCCGCCACGCATATAAACTATCTCGCCCAACAGGCCGGCACGCACCAATGTATAGACTGACAGATTCTCGCGAATGAAGAGTGTATTTTCCAACGGATAGACTTTACGTCCTGCACGTCGGGCACATTCTATCAGTGGCCGGTATTCATCCAGATACAACCCGCCTTTTATTTCCAAAGCCACATCGGCTCCATGTTCCACACAGTGCAGCGCGTGTTGCACATGACACTGCCAAGGCGAGGCCACAAATACCAAGTCGGGATGTTGCTCATCCAGCATATTCAGGTAGTCATCCTCGCCGCTATTGTAACAACATACATCGGGCATCCCGATATCCGTTAAAGCCGGATCGGCAACTGCCACTACCCGAAAGCCGGAAATGCAACGCAACAGCTGGAGCAGTTGCATCCCCCGATACCCAACACCTATAAATGCAGTCTTTATCATATACTGGCCGTCAGTCTGTTCTTTTCCTTTTCATTGTACGAAATGTATGTCAAAGGTAGGCATTTTTTGCAACATAAGCCAAAAGTTTCCTATCTTTGCCCGGTAAAACAAAAGATTATTCACTAAAATCATCTTTATAAAAATGGAAAACAAATACATCACCGTAGCCTATAAACTGTATTCAATAGAGGACGGCGAAAGAGATTTCGTTGAAGAAGCCCCTGCAGAACACCCTTTCCAGTTCATTTCGGGATTGGGCATGACACTCGACGCCTTCGAAAGCCAACTGACCGGCCTGAATGTTGGAGACAAATTCGACTTCACCATCGGAGCGACCGACGCTTATGGCGAATACGACGAAGATCACGTTATTGATTTGCCGAAAAACATTTTCCTGATAGATGGAAAATTCGACAGCGAACGTGTAGTAGAAGGAGCCGTTATTCCGCTGATGACAGCCGAAGGACAACGCATCAACGGCAGTGTGGTAGAAGTAAAGGACGATGTGGTAGTAATGGATATGAACCATCCCCTGGCCGGATGCGACCTGAACTTCGTAGGCGAAGTAGTAACCAGCCGTCTGGCAACCAATGAAGAGTTGGCTGAAGTAGCCCGCATGATGAGCGGCGGTTGTGGCGGCGGATGTGGAAGCTGTGGCGGTGGTTGCGGCGATCACGAATGTGGCGACGACTGCGGATGCGAAGGCGGATGCTGCCACTAAAAGAATGAAGAACTAAAAATGAAGAATGAAGAATTTTCGTTTGATGTGTATCTGCCCAATAAGGGAACACAAAGAAATTCTTCATTCTTCATTTTTAATTCTTCATTTACTTGCTTGTCATAATATCAAGCACCAGTCGGTCCGTCTCGTTCATTCCCTGCGAACCAATCTTCGTCAAGTTACGGATACTCTGGTCAACGTCCTCGTCAATGATTCCTTCCACCGAAGTAACGCACCGGTTTTCCATCGCCATGATGGCGGAAAGAACAGCAGTCGACACACCGGTCGTCACCTTCAATGCACAACTCGGCTTGGCTCCATCGCATATCATTCCTGTCAGATTGGCAATCATGTTCTGCACAGCATAGGTTATCTGCTCGTACGTGCCTCCCATTAGCCAGGTGATGCCACAGCTGGAACCTGTAGCTGCCACCACGCAACCACATAAAGCAGAAAGACGTCCCAGACTTTCCTTTATATAAATCACCGTCAGATGGCTCAACATCAGAGCGCGTATCAGTTCCTCTTCCGACTTTCCATTCTCTTCGGCATAAACCACTACCGGAAGCGTGGCCGAGATACCTTGGTTTCCACTGCCTGAATTACTCATTACCGGTATCATAGCTCCTGCCATACGGGCATCGCAGGCACCTGACGTATACGAAAGAATATGTGAAAAGACACTGTCGCCCATGATCTTATGCTCGTAATTTCCACGAAGCATCTTACCCAAGCCGTGACCATAATCTCCTGCAAACGACTGCTCGGCAGCAGCCTTGTTCAGACGGGCCGTCTCCTGAATGAATCGAATTTCATCCAATGGAGCTGTCATTGCAAAATCGTAGACCTTACGGAAAGTCAGGCTAAGCTTTTCTTCTTCCTGCTCGGTTGTGCCCGAAGCTGTACGTTTGTCAAGCTGTATCTGTCCGTTACAGGCTTCATACACAAAATTGGTATGCCCACCAGCAATAATGGCCGTAGCTTCATCGTCTCCTGCCTGACAGACAGCTTCTATGTACAGTTTCTCGGCAATATCTTTTTTCAAAGCAATCGATATCCGCTTATCGGCAATAAACTGCTTGCCTTCCTCTACAGCTTCGGGAGTACTATCCTTCAGCACTTCCAACTGGTAAGCAGATTTCCCTATCAGGGCTCCCAGAGCCACTGCAATTGGCAATCCTATCATGCCCGTACCAGGTATACCCACTCCCATCGCATTCTTCAGAATATTGGCACTAAGCCACAGCGAAATTTTCTCCGGACGTTTACCCAATAACTCGGTGGCACGAGCCACGCAAAGAGCAACCGCAATAGGTTCGGTACATCCGATAGCCGGAACAACTTCCTGTTTTACCAACCTGATAATCTTTTTTCTTTCTATCTCGTCCATACAAAAATCCTATCATTATTCAATAATCATACAAATTTAAAGGTAATAGAAGAGAAAACAATAAGATTCAGCGGCTTTTTTTGCAGAATGAGGCCTTTTAAAACCAATATTCCGAAATAATGGAGTATTTTTGTAACTTGCTAAATAATAGGTAATATTAATCGTAAAAAAGAAAAGAATTATGAATCTAAAAAAATGGATACTTACGCTCTGCATAGGTATAACCGCAATGTCGTGCATACAGAACGAAGCACTGAACATGGAAGCGGCAATAGACGGCTGTACAGGACCGGATATACAACTGACCAACATAAGCAATACTGAAAAGAGAGTATTGCTCTACGTACAAAAAGGAGCTGATCTTTCAAAGCAGGAACTGATATTTACCTTACCTGATGGTGCAACCATCGAAGCTAATGAAAAGAAGCAAGGTGATAACGGCAACATATACGACTTCAGCGAAGGCGAACATGCACGCTCCTTCACGGTCACTTCCGAAGACGGAGAATACACAGCTGTATACACCATCTACATCATCCTGACCGAACTTCCTACCACTTATCGCTTCGAACAATTGCTCGAAGGTTCAACCAGCAATTACGACATCCTTTACGAGGAAAGCGAACCAACAACAATAGGTGATTCAAAGAAGATTCTGGAATGGTCCAGTGGAAATCCTGGATACGAATTGACCAGCATGGCTAAAGATCGTACCGGCTATCCCACCATGCTCTCGACTGACGGCTACATGGGTAAATGCGTCAAACTGGAAACCAAAGATACCGGTAGCTTTGGCGCTATGGTAAAAATGTACATTGCCGCCGGTAATCTGTTTATAGGCAATTTTGAACTGGGTGATGCACTGAAAGATGCTCCTGCAGCCACAAAGTTCGGATTCAAGTTCTTCAAACATCCTGTACGGCTGACCGGTTACTTCAAATATAAAGCAGGAAGCGTTTTCACAGAATCAGGACAGGCAAACGAAAACAGAAAGGACCGTTTCGACATTTACGCCATCTTCTACGAAGCATCGGATAACTCCTTTATGCTGAATGGTTCCAACGCATTGACTCATCCTTCACTGGTTGCCGTAGCTAGAATTCCTGAAGAAGAAGCCATCGAAACCAACACCTGGACTAAGTTTGACCTTCCCTTCGAATTAAAAGAAGGCAAAAGTATTGATGAAGAAAAGCTTGCTCAAGGTAAATACAAACTGGGCGTCGTATTCTCATCGAGTGTTGACGGTGCTTATTTCAACGGAGCCGTCGGTAGCACACTTTATGTTGACGAAGTAGAAGTAATCTGTCAGGAAAACAACTTTTAATCAAACAGTTAACTAAATTACAATTCATATGAAAAAATATTATCTCCTCATAATAGCTCTGTTGTCAAGTGTGGCCACCATACCTGCATGGGCACAGCAAGAACGAACTCAAAGCATTATCCAGTCCTATCTGCACGGTTGGGAATATTCACTGAAAGCAGGTTTCAGCATCGGAGGAACCTCTCCCCTTCCCCTTCCTGTAGAGATACGTAGTATAGACGGATATTCCCCCAGTATGGCTATCTCTATTGAAGGCAACACGACCAAATGGCTGGATGCGAAAAAAATATGGGGACTTACCATCGGACTACGCCTGGAGAACAAGAGTATGACAACCGAAGCTACGGTGAAGAACTATAACATGAAGATTATCAATACCAATGGAGGCGAATTGAAAGGGCTTTGGACCGGAGGTGTAAAAACCAAAGTAAAGAACAACTACCTTAGTATACCTGTTCTTGCCAATTACCGTATCAGTCCACGCTGGAAACTGGTAGCCGGCCCTTACTTTTCGTACTTACTTGAAGGCAATTTCTCTGGAAATGTATACGAAGGGCACCTCCGCACCCCTGATGCTACAGGCTCACGCGTCAACTTCGAAGGCGAAAGCATTGCTACCTACGACTTCAGCAACGACCTGCGGAAATTCCAATGGGGATTGCAGCTGGGTGGCGAATGGCGCGCATTCAAGCATTTGAATGTTTATGCCGACCTGACGTGGGGACTGAATGACATCTTCCAAAAAGACTTTGATACAATTACCTTTGCTATGTATCCCATTTATCTGAATGTAGGATTCGGATATTGGTTCTAAGTAAACATACTGGAAATAACGGCAGAGCCATTCGAGCAGAAGCTGAAAATATAGAATTTCTATTATCAGCTAACCCATCCGAAAGACTCTGCCGTTTTTGTATCGCCTTCTCTTTTACATTCAGTCTGAATTTTCAGATGAATAAAAGTAAAACATCTGATGCCATTTAATACTTTCCTGAATAAAATCAGAAAAAGAAAGAGAAGTCACATGCCACATTTCATGATGAAAAGGAAGGGAGAATATGATATAAAAAAAGCTGCCTCAAAGCAAAGCAAGAGACAGCTTTCCAGATTATATTTTAGTATATTTTATTCACCGATGACTTCCAAATTGTCTACGATCAAAGTACTATTAGCCGCACCATTAAAGTTTGCACCATCTTTACTTGAAGAACATATAATAGCCAGTTTATATGTTTTCTCTGCATCATAAGTAGAGCCATCTTTCCAAGTAAAGTTCAAGTCAAATTCAGTCCATTCACTCTTAGCTGTACCATCTTCCAATCTGGCTCTTGCAACAATACGCTCATCATCACTGTCAATGTTACTTCCATCCAGTGTTTCATCAGCAGTAGTTATCGTATAAAGAACTGCCTGAATAGCACATTCATCTACCTCTTCCGTTTCTGTTGCTACACCTTCAACGGTTCTGATAAAAGGAGTTCCGGGAGCATATTTATATACACCTTTAAATCTTAATGGTTTCTTATCATAAACGACACCGAAGTGAGTCATTTTAAGAGCACCACCGGGAAGCAAAGCAGCCAGCGGATCATATTCAAAAGAACCAGTAAATACTGAACCTGCGGTAATATAGGCCTTGGCCCAGGCAGCCATAGTATTACGAGCATCACGCGTTACTAGCTTAGCTGCTTTCCCTTCGTAACCATTTTCTTCGATAACAACAGGATAACCGACTAATGGATTAGCTTTATAATTCAATAACTGTGCTCCTTCATTAGGAGTAGCCAATAAATTAAGAGGAAGTGGAGAATAATATGATTCATAATCTTCACCAAGATCAACCATCTCCCATTCATCGAAAGAGAAACTCAAAACATTCTGCAATCCAGATACAGAAACCTGATATGTCTTCGTCTTTCCATAATCCTCGGAAACAACAGTGTAAGTCACAGGACCTCCAGAGAAGTCTTGAGCCACACCTGTAGCTGGAGTCACTGTAGCACCTTCGGAAACTGTAATAGTTGGAACCAAAGCTGTGATATCAGCACCTTCGACAACCTTAAAAGTAATTGTATTATCATCATTGATAACAGGCTGCTCGGTCACAACATCAGTATTATCGAACGTAAAAGTCAAAATATCAGCCTCAGTCTTCTCCGTACCTGTCAATTTAGTACCGGCAAACGTAACTTTAACATCCTGCTCCATCGAACCAAGCATAGCCTTTATGTTCAGATTTAAAGAAAGAGTGCCGTTTGCAACAGAACCCTGAGCTTCAACATCTGCGTCCAAGCCAGCTACTTCTACCTTAACAGTAGTAGTACCAGTAAATGTATATGCATTACCGTTCGGAGTAAGTTCACAATTCAATAATTCAACATCACCTACCGGAATACCCATAAAAGCAAAATCCGTAATAAACAAGTTGATAGCAGTAGTACTAGCCTTTTCTACCATTATTTTCTGATAAGCAGAAGGCATATCCTGTCCCATAACGTTCACTTTCAGTTCTCCCTTGTATCCACCGGCAATCTCATCCTGAATTACCTGTGAATAATCGGCCGGAGTAGAATCATCGTCACTACAAGCAACGAACAAACTCATTGAACAAATCAATGCGAATAAATAAAATAATCTTTTTTTCATACTTTCTAACCTACTTGATTTTAGTTAATAATATCTCCACAACGGAGACCTTAATTCTTCTATTTTGCATTAAGGGTGCAAAATAACACTTTTTGCATGACTTCCACAAGTTCTTTTCCACAAAAAAGTTGTTCCATTTTTACCATTTTGTTATAAGAGGCCTAAAGAGTTCTATGTTTTAAAAGAATTAAAGAGTAACTAATACCTAGCCTTTTAACTAAATAGTCCCCAAACAAAAAGACTGTTTACTTTGTACCATCCTTCAACATTCTGCAAAACTTTTCAAGACTTACGTTCAGATTTCACAAAAAAGCATTATCTTTATAGAAAAATAAAACCTAATAGAGGCATCAAAGTACACTATAGTTATATATAACCTATTTAAAGCATATCGACTATGTTCAACTCATTTGGAAACATCCTGCGCCTGACCAGCTTTGGCGAATCGCATGGCAAAGGCATCGGAGGTGTTATTGACGGATTTCCCGCCGGTATCACCATTGACATGGATTTCGTACAGAAAGAACTTGACCGTCGTCGTCCCGGACAATCGGACCTTACTACTCCACGCAAAGAGGCCGACAAAGTGGAGTTTCTTTCCGGCATCTTTGAAGGAAAATCTACCGGCTGCCCCATTGGTTTCATCGTATGGAACGAAAACCAACACTCGAACGACTACGACAATCTGAAAGAAGTATACCGTCCCTCGCACGCCGACTACACCTACCGGGTGAAATATGGCATTCGGGATCATCGGGGAGGCGGACGGTCATCGGCCCGCGAAACCATTTCGCGCGTCGTAGCAGGAGCATTGGCTAAACTGGCATTACGCCAACTTGGCATACGTATTACCGCATATACCTCGCAAGTAGGCCCTATCCGTCTGGAAGAAAACTACACCGCTTACAATCTGGATCTGACAGAAACCAACCCCGTACGTTGCCCCGATCCGGACAAGGCTAAAGAAATGGAGCAACTCATCACCCAAGTGAAAGCCGAAGGCGATACCATAGGCGGAGTCATCACCTGTGTCATCACAGGTTGCCCTGTCGGACTCGGACAGCCCGTTTTCGGCAAACTGCAAGCTGCATTGGCATCGGGTATGCTAAGTATTAATGCAGCCAAAGCTTTCGAATACGGCGACGGATTCAAAGGACTGAAAATGAAAGGATCGGAACAGAACGATGTCTTCTACAACGATGCCGGCCGCATCACCACCCATACCAATCACTCAGGAGGCATACAGGGTGGCATCAGTAACGGACAAGACATCTACTTCCGCGTAGCCTTCAAACCTGTAGCCACTGTGCTTATGGAGCAGCATACCGTCAACATCGACGGACGGGATACTACCCTGAAAGCCCGCGGACGCCACGACCCTTGCGTACTGCCCCGGGCAGTACCCATCGTAGAAGCCATGGCCGCACTGACCATTCTGGACTTCTACCTGATAGACCGGACAACGCAATTGTAAGAGGCCTCTCCTCCGCCCCAAAGAAATGGGAGAAAGGAAACGGCTTACCTATTATATAATGTATTACTTTTAATCCACCCGCTCCCCCTCCGACGGATCAGGGAGCGGAAAAAGAGTTTCCCTCACTTATGATCAAGACCTACATCTCTGAAAACGAATCCCGCATGCTGGACGAATTGTTCAGCCTCATCCGTATTCCAAGTATCAGCGCCCAGCCGGAACATCACGACGACATGCTGGCCTGTGCCGAACGCTGGCGTCAGTTGCTGCTGGAAGCTGGTGCCGACGAAGCCATGGTGATGCCTTCACAAGGTAATCCGATGGTTTTTGCTCAAAAGAATGTCAATCCCGAAGCTCCAACCATCCTCATCTATGCCCACTACGACGTAATGCCGGCCGAACCGCTGGAACTGTGGAAAAGCGCCCCCTTCGAACCCGAAGTACGTGACGGGCATATATGGGCACGTGGTGCCGATGACGACAAAGGTCAATCGTTCATCCAGGTGAAAGCATTCGAATATCTTGTAAAGAACAACCTGCTGACTCACAACGTAAAATTCATCTTCGAAGGCGAAGAAGAGATTGGTTCTCCCAGTCTCGAAGCTTTCTGTAAAGACCACCGCGAACTGCTCAAGGCTGACATCATCCTTGTATCCGACACCAGCATGCTGGGTGCCGACCTTCCTTCATTGACTACAGGTCTGCGCGGACTGGCTTATTGGGAAATTGAAGTAACCGGTCCTAACCGCGACCTGCATTCTGGACACTTTGGCGGTGCAGTAGCCAACCCCATCAACGTGTTGTGCCAGATGATGAGCCGCGTCGTTGATGCCGACGGCCGTATCACTGTCCCCGGTTTCTACGACGATGTAGAAGAAGTTCCTCAGGCCGAGCGCGACATGATTGCCCACATTCCTTTTGATGAAGAAAAATATAAGGCTGCCATAGGCGTTCGTGAACTGTTTGGCGAAAAAGGATACAGCACACTGGAACGTAACAGCTGCCGGCCATCGTTCGACATCTGCGGCATCTGGGGCGGATACACCGGAGAAGGTTCAAAGACGGTACTCCCTTCCAAGGCTTACGCTAAAGTATCCTGCCGACTTGTTCCGCATCAGGACCACCACAAAATCTCCCAGCTATTTGCCGACTATATCCAAAGCATTGCTCCTGCCACCGTACAGGTAAAAGTCACTCCCATGCATGGCGGCCAGGGTTATGTTTGCCCCATCAGCCTGCCGGCCTATCAGGCAGCGGAGAAAGGTTTTGAGAAAGCTTTCGGCAAGAAGCCGCTGGCCGTACGCCGTGGCGGAAGCATCCCTATTATTTCCACTTTCGAACAGGTATTAGGCATTAAGACCGTTCTGATGGGATTCGGACTGGAAAGCAATGCCATCCACTCGCCCAATGAAAATATACCGCTCGACATCATTCGCAAAGGTATCGAAGCTGTAGTAGAGTTCCACCTGAACTTCCATTAAAGCTGTTGTTCACCCAAAGAATGATCGGCTAGTACAAAACAACAGACCCGGACAACACCAAAAACAATATCAGTGTTTGTCCGGGTTATTTGTTTCAGACAAGCTGTTCGCAGTCTTTATCTGCCTCATCGCAACTACTTGTCAACAGACAGGCACAGTGTTAGAAAGGTTTTCGGAAACTGCATCCGTTACGCCATTCCGAACAGCCATAAGCAGTCTTTCCTTTTATAACAGTTCCTTTGCCACAGAGCGGACAAGGAGTGCCCACCAATTCGTCGGTAGCAGTAGCAACAGGTATAGCCACAGTCGTAGTAGCTGCTACAGGAGAAACGGCAGCCACAGCATCTGCCTTCTTCTTGCGAGGAGCTCGCTTTCCGGTTTCCTTTTTCGGCTTCGCCTCGGAAGCATCAGCAGCAGAAGACTTCGCCGTACGTCCCGCTTTTTCCACAGAAGGAGTCTGCACGGTAATACGCCGATTACTGCGATCGGCCAAGACGCTGGCCACAATCTCGGCAACCATCTGCTTCAGTTCTTCCAAGAATTGAGCCGCATTATAGGTACGACGTTCTATCTCGCGCAGTTTCTTTTCCCAGATACCAGTCAGTTCGGCACTTTTCAGCAGTTCCTCGTGAATGGTCTGTATCAGCTCTACCCCCGTAGGAGTAGCAATCAGATTTTTCTTTTCTTTCCGGATATAGTTGCGTTTGAACAAAGTCTCGATGATGGCTGCACGTGTAGAAGGACGTCCTATGCCATTCTCCTTCAGAGCATCGCGCAGTTCATCGTTATCCACCAGTTTTCCGGCAGTCTCCATAGCCCGCAGCAACGTAGCTTCGGTATACGGACGTGGAGGCTGTGTCCACTTCTCGACCAATTCGGGTACATGAGGTCCACTTTCTCCTTTGACAAAAGCCGGAAGTACCCGGTCTTCGTCGCCGCTATCCTTCGTTCCTTCATCATTATTGTCCTGTGCCGAAGCGTTGTAATTGAATACCACCCTCCACCCTGGATCCAATATCTGTTTACCCGAAGTCTTGAACTCAATACCTCCTGTCTCGCCCATGACTGTAGTAGTAGAAAAACGACAATCGGGATAGAAGACAGCAATAAACCGACGGGCAATGAGATCGAACACACGCCGCTCCAGGTCAGTCAGGTTGACAGGCGGCTGACCGGTGGGAATAATGGCATGGTGGTCCGTTACTTTCGAATTGTCGAATACTTTTTTCGACTTGATCAGAGTGGTACCTTCCAGCGGCGCCGTCAGTGTTTCATAACCTCGTAAACCTTTCAGGATAGAAGGACATTTGGGATAAATATCGTCACTCAGGAAGGTCGTATCTACACGAGGATAAGTCGTTATCTTTTTCTCGTAAAGAGACTGGATAGTCTTCAGGGTGTCATCGGCCGAGTAAGCGAACTTCTTGTTACACTCTACTTGCAGCGAAGTCAAATCGAACAGACGAAGCGGAGCTTCCCGACCTTCTTTCTTGGTGACAGAAGTGACAGTAAAAGGCTCGTCCTTAATACGTGCCAGTAATTCCTCACCCCGTACACGGTCGGTAATGGGGTCAATGCCACGGTTTTCTTCCTCTTTCTTAGGCTTCTTACCGGCCGCAATGGCTTCTTGCTGCTTTTCGGCCTCCAAAGCCAGTTCTTCATCACTCTTGCGGATAAGAGCAGAAAAGGACGTGTCGCGATAAACGGTATTGAGAACCCAATACTGTTTGGGGACAAAATGTTGGATTTCGAGCTGACGATTCACAATAAGCGCCAGCGTAGGAGTCTGTACCCGCCCGATGGAGAGGACCTGACCATTCTGACCGTACTTCATCGTATACAGGCGTGTAGCATTCATGCCCAACAGCCAGTCGCCAATAGCACGACTCAGTCCGGCTTCGTACAACGGTTGAAAATCGGCAGCATCGCGTAGTTTGGCAAATCCTTCACGGATGGCCTCCTCGGTAAGCGACGATATCCAAAGGCGTTTCACCGGGCACCGGGCACCAGCCTTCTGCATCACCCAGCGTTGGATAAGTTCACCTTCCTGGCCGGCATCACCACAATTGATGATCATATCGGCCTTCTGCATCAAGCCTTCAATGACATGAAACTGACGTTCGTAAGTAGGATTACTGATAAGCTTGATGCCAAAACGGGGAGGAATCATAGGCAGATACTCCAATCTCCACGATTTCCAGTCGGGCGTGTATTCGTGCGGCTCTTTCAAGGTACAAAGATGGCCGAATGTCCACGTCACCTGATATCCGTTTCCTTCGATATATCCGTCTTTTTTATCCCTTGCTCCCAGCACGTCGGCAATGTCACGTGCCACAGAAGGTTTTTCGGCTATGCAAACTATCATTACTTCTTCAGTTGTTTTTTAGTCGGGCAAAGATACAGATTTAATAAGGAATGAAAAAACGAAGAACTGGAAAATTCGTAGCCTCCAACTGAGGGAATATTTTTACCCAACTGGGGAAAAATATTTCTCCAACTGGGAAATAAATTACAGCTATCTGATAATGAAACAAACGTATTATCACCATTCCCCCACAAACGCATAAATTTTAATGCCCGTTTACCTGCATAAAAAAAGGGCTCCGCCGAGCCCAACCTTTGTTAATTTTAAATCTAATACTATGAAAAACATGCTGCAAAGATAATAATATCTTTGGTATTTGCAAATATAATACCTAAAAAATATCCAGAATAACATTGATTAAGAAAAAGGGCGGAAATGTAAATACATCCCGCCCTTCTTTAACGATTAAATCAATGAATTATTCTTCATCCATCAAGATCTCCAGAATCTGGCAAGCAGCCTTGGCAACCGAAGTACCGGGGCTAAAGATAGCAAGGCATTAAATTAGGTAATTCGATCAATACCCCGGATTATTTTTAGCCTCTAACTTCGGATTACTCTGCAATTCGACCAAAGGAATGGGCAACAACTCATGTTTGCCGCTGACAAAGTTTTGGTAAGCAGGATAAGGTTTGTTTTCCTTTTTGTTCACCGAACTATTCTCACCGAAAAGTTTCAGAGCATCGGCCAACACCCCCCAGCGAATGAGGTCAAATTTACGCTGTCCTTCAAAAGATAATTCAAAGCCACGCTCCAAATAAAGAGCCGTGCGAAAACGTCCCTGTTCATCACCGTCAGTAATGAAAGGCAGATCATGTGTTTTTTTGCGGACAGCCATCAGTTGATCGTAGTTGGCCGATGTATAAGAAGTGGCTCCAGCACGTTGACGTACACTATTTAACAACATCCAAGCCTGTTCTGTCTTTCCCACTTCGTTGTAGGCTTCCGCTGCCATCAACACTACATCGGCATAGCGCAAGACACAATAGTTCACGTCACCATAGTTCATATTTTTGTTACGGCTTTCAGGAGCCATCCATTCTCTACGCCACTTACCTGGATACCAAGAACCGGCACCGCGTTCTTCCTTTACATGCTGCTTGTTTTTCCAAGCAAAACGATAAGTACAGATACTCACATCGCGACGCACATCGCCTTCCTCAAAAAAGTTCTTCCACTCAGGCACAGTAATAAAAAAACCGTTGGCTCTCCCCATATAGTTGGCTGATTCAGAAGAAGCAATCCCCGTAGGTTCGGCCACCAGCGGACCGTTGTAAATGCCCCATGCACCCCCGTTACGACTGCCTTGCTGGTGATAGAACGAAATTTCGAACAGACTCTCCTTACTATTAAGCACACCTTCAGAAAAGCCTTTGAAAAGAGCTTCATAACCACCTTCATAGAAGCCATGGTAACCATTTGCCTGAAAAGCATCCCACTCTGTAAGGGCTGCTTCAAAATACGTTTTACGGGTACTTTCATCGGGACACGACAGTTTTCCATCTAACTGTAAGCTATAGCCGGCACGTTGCAAATAAACACGCATCAGCAGAGCACGAGCGGCACCTTGCGTCACCCGTTCTGGACTGGACGAAGCCGTAGCCCAGTCCAGGTTATTCTTAGCAAAGTCCAAGTCAGCAATAATCTGATCGTAAATTTCCTCACGGCTCACTCGGGCACCGAATGCCTCATCGTAACTGGCCGAGTAGGAAGTCTTGAAAGGCACATCACCCCAACTCTTTACCAAATCGAAAGCTAGGAAGGCACGCAGGAAACGAGCTTCGGCATCGAGTGCTTTCAGTTTCTGACTGTCGGCATAGGCGGACATGTTCTCTATGCCGTCAATAGCCATATTAGCCCGGTCAATGCCCTGGTACTTCAACAGCCAAAGCATTCTGACCCATTCGTTGGTGGAATTTACTGTGTAGTGCACCATATCCTTAATCTGATTATCCGAACCAGTGCGGGCCAAATAATATGTATCGTCCGATGCCATGGATGCCATTTCGTACCAGCCATAGTGGCGATAGTCTGAAATAGAATTGTAGATACCCAAGACGGCCATTTCGGCCTTGGCCTCCGTACTGAAGAAGCCGTCCTTGTCATAACTCGAATTTGGGGTCTCTGTCAGCATATCCTCGCACGATGTGAACGAAACAGCCAGCAGAGCAAATGCTATATATAATAATGTGTATTTTTTCATTGCTATCATTTGTTTATTGAGGTTAGAATGCGATGTTTACACCGAAAATGAAAGAACGGCTACGTGGATAGGAACCGAAGTCCACACCGGGAGTCAGCGGGCTACGCATGTTGCTCACTTCGGGGTCGAAGCCTGTGTAGGGTGTCCATGTGAAGAGATTGTTGCCGGTGGCATACACACGCAGATTGCTCAGCTTTATTTTCTTTATCAACTGTTTGGGGAACGTATAGCCCAAAGTCACGTTGCTCAGGCGCAGGAAAGAGGCATCTTCCACTGCCCACGAATGAATGTATTTGTTACCCTCCTGATTGTCATGCCAGGAAGCAACACTCTTGCCCTGGTTCATAGCAGCCAGTTCGGCAGGGTCGGTCACCCGTTCGCCTCGGTCGTTGATGGTCATCCAGCGGTTGTGGCTGTTCATCACATTCAGGGCATTATAATTTTCGCGTCCCACCTTGCTTGTCACCAACTTAGTAGCATTCAGTACTTCATTGCCATAGCTGAAAGTGAAGAACACACTCAGGTCGAAACCCTTGTAGGTGAAGTTGTTGTTCAAACCGCCGTAGAACTTGGGCGAGGCATTGCCTATGACCGTCTTGTCGTTCTCGTCTATCACGTCGTTTCCGTCCATGTTGCGGAACTTCCAGTCGCCCGGCTGCACTGTGTTGCGGTTGCCATAGCATGCCACACCGTCCTTCAGGGTGTAGGTTTTGGTGGCGGGGTCGTAGTCGAAGTCGTCTACCTGATAGAGTCCATCGGTGATAAAGCCATAGAACTGGCCGATGGGTTCGCCCACAGCCAAGCGGTGAGTATTCTGATTGTAGCCGAACTTAGCCTCGAACAGCTGCAGCTCCTCACCGGTCAATGCCTCAACGGTGTTCTTGTTGTGCGAGAAGGTCAGCGTAGTATTCCACGAGAAGTCCTTCGTAACGATATTCTGCGTATTGACTGTCAGGTCGATACCCATATTCTTTGTCTCGCCGGCATTGACCATCATCGTTTCATAGCCCGACGACATGGGCAGACGGGTGCTCAGCAACAAGTCGCTACTACGGTTGATATAGAACTCGGGCGAAACGGTAATGCGCTGTTCCAAGAAACCGAAGTCGAAACCCATGTTGAACGTCTTGTTGGCCTCCCACTTCAGGTCTTTATTCGGAATGACACTCGAAGCATAACCCGGCACCAGAGCATCGCCCATGGCAGTAAGCACGGAACTGAACAGTGCCAGACTGTTATAGCTGCCTATGCGGTTGTTTCCTGCCAAACCGTAACCGATGCGGAACTTCAGGTCGGAGAAGATATTGAGCTTCTTAATGAATTCCTCCTCACCCAGACGCCAGGCGGCAGATACGGCAGGGAAAATGCCCCACTTGTTGTCGGCACTGAACTTGGACGAGCCGTCGGCACGCAGAGTAGCACTCAGCAGGTACTTGTCCTTATAGTCGTAGTTGACACGGGCGAAGAAAGAGAGCAGGTTATCATCATCGTTCAGATAAGAATCAGACGCCGAAGGTGTACCGATACCCATGTCATCCAACTGAAAGTCATCGGTAGGCAAATTACTAACCTCAGTATGAACATAACGTTCCCAACGATGCACATACTCCTGACCTAACTGAGCGGTCAGCTTATGCGCTTTCTGGAAACGGGTTTCGTAAGTCAGCACGTTCGAGGTCTGAAAACTGCCATCTTCCGTATTACGGATAGAGCCATAAGTACCGTTACGGCGTCCCATGATGGACTGGTCGCCATAAAACAGCTCGCGGCGTTGCGTACGGTAACGCATACCGGTGTTGTTGCGAAAAGTCAACCCCTTCATTATCTTGTAGGTCAATCCGCCATTAGCCTGTAGCGTGCGGATTTCGCGGTCGTCTTTTTCTTCAGCTGCGTTTATCAACGGATTCTGCATCACATTGCCGGCCTCATCGGTCAGCAGCGGGTCTTCACCCATCAGCAGTTCGTCGTCGCTGCCCTTAATGCCGATGGTAGGACGGTATTGCAGAATCTGTGCCATCTTGTTGAAGCGGGCATCCGTGTTGCTGCCGCCTTCGTTAGTACCGTTGCCTGCCACGCCTGCTCCGTAAATACTACGATAGTCGAAGTTGATGCGTGCAGTAACGCTGAGTTTGTCGTTCACCTTGCCGTTCACACCCAGAGTAATGTTGTGGCGCTCGCTGCCGCTGTATACCATGGCTCCCTCATCCTTGTTGTAGCTATAGGCCAGGTTGTACTTCACCGCTTCGCTGCCACCGTTCACGCCTACACGGTAGTTCTGCGTCAGCGTGGTGCGTCCCATGGTTTCGTCCAGCCAGTCAATGCCGGGACGGTTGCCATAGTTTTCGTGCAGTTCCAGGAAGCTGCCGTAGCGGTTCTGCCAGGCGGTCATGGTTTCTTCGGGGGTGGAGGTCAGCCCCACGGTGCGTTCATAGTCGGCCAGCACAAACTCTTCGGTACTCAGCACGTCGAGCTTGTTGGCAAGCTTGCGGAAGCCCACATAGGCGTCAAACGTCACCTGTCCTTTGCCCTCCATGCTCTTGCCACTCTTGGTCGTGATGAGTACCACACCGTTGGCACCCCGGGCACCGTAGATGGCGGTGGCAGAAGCGTCCTTCAGCACGTCGATGCTCTCAATGTCGGCGGGGTCGAGGCTGGACATACCGTCCTCTGTGGGGAAACCATCTATCACATAAAGAGGCTCATTGCTCTGAGTAATGGAGATACCGCCACGCACACGAATGGAAGCCTCTGCACCCGGCTGACCGTCGGTCTGTACAATCTGCACACCCGCCATGCGTCCGGCCAATGCCTGTGTGGCATCCGAAGTGGGCACTTTCATTAGATCCTCACTCTTGATAGAGGCTACGGAACCGGTCAGGTCCTTGCGCTTCACGGTAGCATAGCCCACAACAACTACTTCTTCAAGCAGCTGGTTGTCAGCCTCCAGCGTCACATCAATCTTACTACGTCCCTTCACGGGCACTTCTATGGTTTTCATACCGATGTAAGAAAACACCAATACGTCTTTCTTGGCATCATTGACGGTTATGGTGTAGTTTCCGTTCATATCGGTGATGGTGCCCACGCCCGCCGCACCTTTGAGGCTGACGTTTCCGCCTATCACTTCCAGATTTTCATTGTCCATCACTCTACCGGTGACGGTCAGGCTTTGCGCACGAAGGCCGGTGATGCCTACCACCAACAGCAAAGCTAAGATAAGATTTCTCATTGTTGTTTAAATATTAATAGAATTTTAAATGAATTATTTCCATGCTGACATTCAAAAAAGATTAAAGAAAAGCCCGACAAACGCCCTCTATTTCTTTTGAATGCTTTTATAAATATGCTTTGTTTAATATTGTTCGGCACCAGCAAGATTGTAATACAGTCTATCTTTCTGCCCATCCACCTCAACTTCTACTACGATGCGGCCATCACCAGCTTCAGCAAGTGAAGCATGAATGGTTGTGTTATCCGCCTGCTTGCGCGGGCAGATAACGGTGACATAACGAACAGGGTTTTCATCGTTCTTCTTTACATTGAAAGAGAATGCCGGACGGCGAATGCGTTCGCGATAAGCCACAGAGTACCATCCTTCCTCCTCTACCATCTCCATCGGATGAGCCGAGAAGCACTGCAACCGCACGTTGCTCTCACCATCGTAGTGGGTAGTCAGGCGGTTTTGTTCGCGACTGACCTCCACTGCCCCGTCGCACAACTGATAGTGCAGGTTTACCGTACCTGTTGCCGGACCGATAGCCTCGTCCACCAACACGAAGTAACTGCCTCTGACAAAGAACACCGAACGTCGGTGAAGCAAACCGGAATATCCTGGATTCTCTGTTACCAATATCCGAGTATCACCCTCCGCCTTCCACAGGCGGGTGACAGATTGGGTTGTCTCCAGATTGCGGTTGTCGAGCGTCAGCGTGTTGTGTACAGCAGTCTGCCGAAACCAGTTACGCTGTTTCCACACTTCCTCATCGCCTCCGAACACATAGCAGCCCGAGTCGGGAAAGAGGTTCTTTCCGCCCGACCACAATTCAAAGGTACCGTTGTCCGGCTGACAATGCCATTCTCCCTTCGGACCAGCCTTGAGCACCATCACCGTAGCATCTTCCTTCCACCCGTTGCGTAAAGTGAAGAAACCAGTGACAGGCGAAGCATACGACAGATGAATGGGACACCGCCCTTCCTTGCCCTGCGTAGCAAAGTAGCGCAACTGCTCATCATCAGGGAACTGGGCAGACCATCTCTTAAAACTCTTGACAAAACTGTAGGGAGCCGACCGCCTTCCGTCGCTAAAACAGGGAACAGTATAGTCGGGAAACAGGGTGTTCAGGTAGAAGTGCATCATCTGGTGAATGGTCTCAACATATGAGTCGGGAAAATCCTCACGAAAGCCATTAGCATCGGCCATGGATAGTGCCTGGCTAAATATGTCAATAGCCGCAGCATGGTATCCCAAATCAAGTTCATACTGTCCACCGTCGGCATAGACCTGCTTCCTGATTTCACGGTTCAGAACATCTATGCCACTCTGACGCCACCGGGAGGCTTCGGCAAATTCGGGAAAGAAGATACCTGCATTGAGCACGTACTGGGCCTCGAACAACAAATGATTGCCCTCGGCAGAATAGTTTTCCTGAACGTGCACGGCATGCTTGTGATAGTTCACCAAAAACTCCGTAAGGAATGCAGGCGTGAAATACCGGGAAGGAAGGAACAGCAAGAACTGATCTATCTGGTCTTTCAAGCGAATACCCGTCTCCAGCGGACGCCAAGCAAAACGCACGTTTTCGACTTCGCCCTTCACACTGTCCACATCGGCCAGCTCATACAAATCGGGATTTATCTTCACCAACGGGTTCTTACGAATCCAGTCCACGTACTGCAATACCCATTCGCGAGCATACTTCTCATCACCCGTCACCCGGTAAGCCTTACCCATGGGAATGAACCATTTATGACGATGAAGCTGCCAGCGCAATTCGTTGTCGCGCACCGGCCAGTATTTCCAATCAATATCCTTGCCGTAGTTGAAGGACGGTTGATAACCGGTATGCACAAAGAATGTGTGCTCCAGGGCCTCATCAGCCCACTTCCGCTCGGTGGGACTGAGAGTCACTTTATTCAAATCCAAAGCCGGATAAACCACACCAGCACGTTGCCGAAAATAGTCCAACAGAGCTTGAGCGGCTTTCTTCCAGTTTCCGCGACCGTAAGCTTCCTTCACCTGCTCCAACCCCGGATAATCCAAGTTGAGCAGTGCAAAAGCTTCCTTGTTCAACGACTGAGCCTGAAGAACCATAAAGGTTAACGGCAAAGCAAGCAGTAAAGCATATATACGTTTCATTAATTTAAAGTTACAATAATTACTATCATTTATTTATAAGTTCATCACATTATTTCATCCGTGTCATTTGTTTCATCCCCCATCACCTGTTCCGTGTCATGACAGGCGTTTTGTCTACCGCTTCCTGCACCTGCCACACACCGTCGATTTCATCGTAGAGTACGGAAGAAGAGGCATAGCGACGCATGTAAGGTGTGCCACCAATCTGCGGATTGTCTGCCCCCAGGCTGAACACCACGGGAACGGCATCGTGAGTCACCTCCAGCGCGGCCGGTTGCGAGGCATCGAGCACGGCGCGTATGTTCCAGTCGCCCACCTCAAAGATGTGATTGCCAGTGCTGCGCAACAAAGGTATATCGGCGCCCGTATGCCCCACCCGAACGACAGCCAGAAAACGCGCTGCACTACTGCCTTCCACCGTAGCAGTGAGGTGCCACTGATTGGGCGTAGCGGTCGTAATCTGTGCGGGCGGCACTCGGAACCGGTCCGTCTGACTCAAACTGAACGGCTCTCCACAAAACAACTGCGTCACCGCCACATAACTGCCATCGGCTCCAGCTGTAGTGAGCATCTGTTGTTCTTCGTCGATGCTGAAACGCACCGGGCTATGCAACAACCACTCCCAACGCACAGGCTCGGAAGCCTCCAACTCATCGTAAACAAGCAATATGTCTGGATGCAACATCAATACATGCCTCCGATAGCAATTCAACGGAGTGTCACCGAAACCATTTTCCGGTGTCTGGCTAATACCAGCCTGCTCGAAAGCAGAGACCCACATGGGGTCATCGGACACGCCACAATAAGCATGTGAAGCATCGCCCAAGCAATAACTGATATGACTGCCTCCCAAGGCACGGACTACGCTGCCATATCCTTTCGTGGAATAGGGCTGTCCTATACCATTGACCAACAGCGTATTGTGCGCACGGCTATGACGATAGGACATCAGGTTGTGGGCATCGCTGAAATTCTGATAATAACCAGTACTGCGATAAACGGGCTGCCCCTCATAGAGCAGATTGAACGCATTCTGGCTGGCCGTTGTATGACTACCCGAACCGAATGTGCTGGAACGGAACGACAAAGCCAAATCATCATCCGTACTCCCCGGATGACTGTGCATGGCCACTTCGCCCGTATCCTCATACCACAACATTTTGGACGCATCGGCGGGGAAAACCGTATCGTAAGTGCGGTCGGCACACATGCGGTAAAGGCGCAGCTCATAGTCCTGAGCCACCAGGTCGGCACACTCGGCGGCATACCAGCCCGCATAAGCATCGCCAGTTTCGCGAGCCAAATAATCGGCAAAGGCAGCTGTTAGCCGGTTAGGGGTGTCGCCCTGCTCGCTGGCATCGCCAAAACCATTGCTGGCCGAATGAGGCGGGAAGCTATAAACCAAGGCCTGGCCGGAAGCACGATACCAAGGATGTTGCAGGAAGTCGAAACGAGCCACATAGGAAAGCAAAGCCGGCATATAAGCCAGTGTATGAACATTGGCCGGGAAATAGCCCGTTCCGTTGTGCCACAGACCATCAAGATTGAAACCACCGGCCGGAGCACGGGCCGTCCACAGCTCATAATAGTATTCCAGCATAGGTAACACTTCACTGCCATAAACCGGATGGTCGTAAAGCAAGAAGGCTATCTGGAAGTAAGTACGCATGTTCTGCTGCCAAAAATGATTGTCAAATATATGATTTTCCTGATAACCCAAGTTTTCTTTATAATAACGGCGCAAGACACGCATCAGCAACTCTTCGGCTGCCGAACGTTCTGCCGGGTCAAGTCTGTCGTGAAGCAAGTCGTAAGCCAAAAGGCAACATATAGCCACATCGGACGAGGTGAAATTGTCGGCAAACAATTGCCCGTCGGATGGAGAAGCCATGCAAAATGCCTCCAACATTTCGTGCAGCTTGTCCGCATAGCACGACTGGAGCGTGAGGTAGGCTGCCTGATAGAGCCAAAAAGCCTGTGCCTTCAAGACAGATGCCTGGGAACAAAGATCGCCCAAAGCCTGATAATTAGTGTCTAAAGCTGTTGCCGCGCGTGTCAACAATGCCTTATATTCGGAATGGGAAGCCACTTTACGACGCGCCTCGTCAATACGAGGAGCCAGAAAACAATATAGACGCGGATAATCACGCGGCGCGTTGCAAACAAAATCGGCAAAGGAAGGGGTGACAAACACAGCTTCGTCACCTGTTACCTCGAAAGCGATGGCCTCACTCCATTCACTTGCGACTGTCCCATCGGCGGCACAAGAGCGAAAGCGCCAGTACCATGTGCCCGCCTTTAGAACGCGGTGGGGATTGAAGAAGCATCCCGTCTGCAAAGTGGAAACAAGGGTCTCAGACGTATTGAACGATGCGCTAGACGAAAGGGCAAACTCCAGCATCTCGCCCGTCTTCTGGCTTTGGGGCACTATGAGGGGAGCCGGGTTAATCATCAGCTCGTTATCGGCCTTCGGATAAGGCTGTGTGCGTATCTTGTCGCGATAGGCATCAGGAACCTCGACAGCGGGTACTTCCTGTGGTTCGTCGGTCGGAGGAAGCGAATCAGACGTACAAGCGGCCAAAGAGAAAAGAAGGGCTATGAGGAAGACATGTTTCATGATAATACTATAAGAAAAAATGTACCCAATCACTACAGAGATTACACGAATTAACACAGATTATCCAATCGAAGTTCCGTTATTATAAACAAGCATCTGTAAAAATCCGTATAATTCTGTAGTGAATGGAAATACTGGAATATAGAGAAATAGAATGGTTCAGGTCAGGAATTGCGGCTATCCGAGCGGACTTCCGCCCTCCTCTTCGCTTCCGCCACTGCCGGTTCCGCCTGTTGCGCTTTTTTCTTCGCCATTCCAACGCGTCCAACGCACGCTGGCGGGAGCCAGGTTACGCGTCACAGCACGGCCCTGCGTATAATGGGTTTCGGGGGTAAAACGGATGCGAGTCAATTCGATGTCCTCGGCGGTCACCTTGTCGGGCGTGTCCTGCCCGCCCTTGCGTGCGGCAATGGTGTAGCGGAAGAAACCGATGTCCTGCAGATGGACGCTGCGACCGGCGTTCATGCCACGCGCCATGACACTGGGCAGCACCGACAGCACAGCCAGCACGTCGGCCTTGTGTACGGTAGACATTTCCATGATTTGTTCCACCAGTTCATCCGTCTCCATAGGACGGTCGGTAATAACGGCGTAAGGATAGTACTTGCCGTTGGATTTCAATTGTTTGGGTTTGAAATATGCCATAGTCTTTCAGATTTTCACCTCTTGCAGAAGAGGCAGTTAAACATTTGGTTTTCTGTGTCATTCTATAGTAATCGACGACACGGCGACCCGTAGGGTACGACACGGCGGCCCGCTGTACACCAGACGGCGACCCGTTAGGCGCCAGACGGCGGTCCGTAGGATACAAGACGCCGTGTCGTCGGCAAGACTTCGAGGGGGGGGAGTTATTCGAAGATGGTCAGCATCGGGCGGATAAAGCCTCTGGTGCTATAGGCTGCATCGGCCTGGCCAGCCTGACACGTATATGCTGAAGCCTCGGCTGCTGCATCATTGCCATTTCCAATGGTAAATACAGAGAATTTAAGACCCGAGTTGATGGTACTCGACAACAGATACCATCCGTTTGAAGCAACGGCTGCATCACTGCCAGGATTGGTCAAGAAGCTTTGTGGAGTCACGATTTTGGCAAGTTCGGCATCGGCCTCTTCACCAAAGATTTTTCCAGTCAACACCTCCAGCTGCTTATAGGTTGGGATATACCAGGAACTGATGTTAGCACCTGCAACGGGGTTGCTCGCCAGCCATTCATTGTATTTGGTATAAACACCACCTGTAAAGTCCTTGCAAACGCCTGTGGCGGAATTCAGCAGATAATCCGTGGCAGTGAAACCTTGGAAAGTAGTGGCCGACGCGGTCAGAGTCGGAAATGCTTCTGCATCGGAGGCCGTCAGATTCATGCGAGGCGTTGCATTGCCCAATGCCACTGCATAAGCCTTGATAGTCTTGGTCGCATAGCTTTCGCCATAGCTGGCAGAAGTATCATCGGTACCTGATATTGCCATGGAGAACACCACAGCCACAGCATCTGTTGCCTCAGCCACCACTTCGCCCTGAGCATTGATATAGGCGCCGACCTTCAGTTCGCCTGCCGGCTGGGGTTCTTCGGGGTCAGTTTCTTCACCCTCGAAGGCATCATCTATCACAACTTCCACCTTAATTTTGTCATCGCCTGGTTCTTCACTCAGCTTCAGGCTGACACTAGTGTTACTTTGAAGGCTCTTCATTTGGTCAGAAGTAAGCTGGATACTCTTGGTAGAGGTTCCGTCTTCATTGCTGAAAGTGATAGTAGAAGTACGGTCTTCTTCGGCTACAGTAGCCAGCACATAGCAATAGAAAGCGAACTCACCATCAGTCAACACAGGCACGTAGCTATCGACAGTAGCCTGAAGCTGTCCCTTTGTAGTAGCCTTTCCCGTAGCAACGTTGAATCCGGCTCCTGCATAGAGATTAGGATTGATGCGAGTAAGACCCGTCAGGCCCAATGCTTCCACGTCAGCAGTCTTCACGGCAATGCGAGTGAAGGGACGCTTCAAGGTAACGCTACCTGACAAATCGCCGGTTTCCACGGCTGCGCAGAAGGCATCGGCGGCAGGATTGTTAAACAAGTCGTTGGTTTTGTTCAAACGATAGGTAATGTTGGTCAAAGCATCGGCCTTATAGATGGTGGTCGAAGTAGACGTATAGTCGTCACCGGCCACATAGTCGGCCCAGAACAGATATTGGGCAGCATCGGCATTCTTTTCAAACTCAAAGGTAGCCTTTCCGGCGGTCACGGGCTGCACCATGCGGGTGCCTTCGATGACTGTCCCTTCGCTGTCCACTGCTTCCATGATGCAACGCATCACATATCCCTGTACATCAGCCACTGCACGCGTATCGGGTGTGGCACCGCTTACATTCACTGAGAGAACGACTTTACCGCCGTTGGTTTCATTGCTGGAAATGATTTCCTCCTGACTGCACGCTGCCATAAAGAGCAGGGTGAACACAGCCATCACTGAATAGAAAAAGTTCTTTTTCATGGTTACTTAAAAGTTTTATTTGTATATAAATATAGTTACTTAATTATGCTTGTTTTCATTTAAATGACCTCTACCTCCATGTCTATCTCGTCGTCGAAGTCGGGATCAATGCCCACACCATCCTCAGCCAGGGCTGGATCGGCCGTAAGGAAGTTGTCACGAACGGTGGTAAGCATGCCTGGAGTACAGCGTAGGCGTATGATGGAGCGTGCCACGGTCTTGTTCTGACCATCCACCACTTCCACCTCTACGGGCACAACGGTGTCGGCCTCGTTGCACAGTACATAATCAAAGCCTATCTCAAAGTCCTTGACAGATGTTTCGGGCAGGGTAAACTCCTTACTATAGCTCATGTAAAGCAGAGAATTGCGCAACTGCCCGGTAAGCACATCAAAACCCATAGGTAAATAATCGCTGTACTTCACACGCACGGTGAACTTGTTGCCACTTACTTCGCCTGCTGAAACCTTGTCTATCAGCTTGTCGAGGTCGGTAGCCAGCAGGCGATAGCGTGCCACAGGACGGCTGAGTGTCAATTCAAGAGGCACCTGCACGTTCCAGTCGTTGCGATAACTGCTCAAGTCCACTTCCTGCATGGCATAAAAGGCGTCTTTCCAGTCGGTGTTGCCTTGGTAGCGTCCATTGCCGATGACAGGAGTCAGGGTAGTGGTATCGTAGAACCAGTCAGCCCTCTGGTCAGCCTGCACATAGTCGGCCCAAACAGCCAGTCGGTAAGGGCGTGCGTGAAGTTTCAGGGATACGGGCACAGTGAGCAGGGTACGTCCGTCCACTACTTCTTCGTAAACAACCTGCCGTACGGAAGTGGCGTCGCTCAGATAGGCATCCACAATAAAACGGTGCAAGTAGGCAGCATCGCCCTCTGCGCGGGTAGAGAAAGCTTTCGACGCGGCATCGGAAACAGTTAGACGGAGTGACAACTGTGCCTTAACCGTCACCTCTGTAGGGTCTACCCCCCACTCTCCTGTAGCTGTCATTTCGGGTTCTTCGTGCAACTGGCAAGAGGCCAACAAGAAGGTGCAACTGCCCAAGAGGCTGAAAATATGTTTGAATATCTTTTTCATTGTCTTCATATATTTAAGATTAAAGGCGATAGACCAGCGAAAGTCCCAAACGGGTCAGTCCCCAATAGTGACGGATGCGGGTATTAATCAATGCGCCGTTCTCTATATTATAATAGGTATTGTATTTCAGGTTGGCATACCCCACACCTACATTGAACTCGGCTCCCCAGTGTTGCCCCAAGGGTAGTTTGTAACCATAGCTCAGTCCGGCTCCCAATAGTGGACGACCGACGTCCTGATAGCGATTGTCTTCCCACTTAAAGTTGAACCAGGCAGTATGGGCGTGCAACCCAAAGAAGTGTCCCCGTCCGACCTCGCTTCCTGTCCACCAGCGCAACTCGGGCTGCAAGGCAACGACGCGAAGGGCATGTTCACGCTGCGCATCCCACAGACTCCACATCACAGGCAAGTCGAGAGTCATCTTGCGGTGTAGCTGCACTTCGTAAGCCAAGTTGAGCACACCGATGGCATCGAAAGCCACGTTCGTTTTCAGAGCATGATATCGATTACCCGTAACGGGCACAGCTGTCTTCTTTGCTTTCTCAACGACAGGATTCTTACCAGCAGACTTCTTTCCGGCAGACTGTTTCACCAAAGTGTTTTTCTGCTTGTGGGCAACAGGCTTGGACGTCGGTTTGCCCGAAGGTTTCCACACTGCCGTTTCTTCGGGCTCGGCCGAAGTCTGTATCAGAGGCTTCACAGGAACCTGTGCCCCAACAGTCAGCGCGGCAGCCAAGCAAAAAGCCGACAGAAGAATACGTAATATGAATGTTTTCATGATGAATCAGTTTATGAATAAGTGGTACAATTCAGATTTCCAACTCGGGAACTTTGTCGCGCATGGTAGTGACGTAGCCATTCTCATCTACGATGGTTTCCTGCCCCTTGTAGGTAATGCTCACCTTGTCCTTGGTACTACGTATGAAAAACGAAGGTGCGCCTTCGGCCTTGAGGTTAACACTGATAAGCCAACCACCGGCCTTAATACGGCCGTCCTCCAGAATTTCGGGTGCCTTGGCAGGATACTTCACAGCATGAGTGTTAATAATGGTGCCAAAACGATAGACTTTGGCTTTCTCCGACTTGGCCGTAAAATGATAATGGTTAGGATACTTTTTAAAGTTACCTTTATCATCGGCACGCAACCAGTTATGGGCTGGTACAAAGAATTGGCTGGTAGTATCGGTCTGCAAAGCACCTGTAGAGAAAATGTAAGCATCTGAAGCTCCCCCTCGTCCCGAGAGACCCTGTACATGAATATAACGTTTATCTGTTTTATCCACGCTCATTGGTTGAGTCACCGTATGCAACATAAAGGTATAATCAGCCGGTTCGGATGCTTCCAACTCATCGTAAATAAAAATATAACCAGTATTACCCAAGTTAACGATGTGGCGACGAAATTTCGTAAGAGGCACATCATCCCAACCATTCTCCGGTGTATAATGTACATCACTCTGCTCACCACGTTTCAACCACAGTGGAGAAATTACCTTACCATAAGCATTGGATGCATCACCCAGCACATAGCCTATTTTCTCTCCTACATAATAGCGGGGAATCCATCCATAACCTTCCACACCTATGCGTTGCCCCATGCCATTGACAAGAATTGTATTGTGGGCACGAGTAGCACGATGACAAAGCATGCTATGCACATCAGTAAATTCGATGTGGTGGCCACTACTGTAGAAAATGGACTTACCTCCGAAGAAGGTATTGAAAGCATTCTGGTTGGCCAAAGCATGGGAGGTCGAACCATAAGGGCTACTTCGGAAACTCCACATGGCGTTGCTGCCCACACGATCCCAGTTGGTCTGGAAAGAAGCGAGTCCCGTTTCAGGAAAAACATATCCCCAAGGCAAAGCTGTCAGACCGGGACCCTCGGGCAAAGGTTTATCACACTGTAGACGGAACCAGGCCAAATCACCAGGCTTAGCCAGCAAAGCCTTCTTCAAGTAAAGGGGGTCAACTTTAAGGGTACGGCGTACAAAGTCGGCTGCATAAGTATTGCCAGTAAGACGGGCCAAAGCATCCAAATAACCGATACGTATGCTATTAGGACGTGCAACATTCTGATGTGAACTACCATTACCACCCGATTTGGAAAAAGGAGGCTGCTGGAAGATGGTATACATTACATTATTGGTATACCATGGATCACTGAAGAAATCAAAACCTGTAAGTTTTGTATAATAATAAGGCACTTCAATAAGAGTACGCGTATTAACCGTGAAATAGGAATCACCATTGTGCCAACCTCCATCTTTGTTCAAACCAGGAAAGCGTGCCAACCATACGTTATAACAGTAGTCAGTCCATGTATCGGCCTCGGGCAAGTCACCATAAGTGGCAAAAGCAGCCATGGTTAAAATACGAAGTGTCATTTGCCAGATATGATTCTCGGCAATATGATTCTCCATATAGTTATTGAAATGATTATACATGCCGTTGCCCTTCTCTCGGATGTCATCCAACAATTCTTTCTTCTGAGCAGAAGTCAGCAAGTCGTAGAAAGAATCGTAGGCCATAGAACAGAGTGATAGAAGGGTGGCATCGTTAAAATCGCCCTTCACGTTCGCGTTCTTATTCCAATCGGACATGATCATCACCCGACGGATAGCTTCATCGGCATACTTACGGTCTTTGGTCAGAAGATAAGCACGTATCAAGGCTTCGGTGTTTCCTTCTTCGGCATCGATAATGCGGCGGCTTTCACGAGTGAGGTATGAATTGATCTGCATCTGGTTGGTAAGGTTCTTCACCTGACTGGTATTGATGTCCTTCACATCCTTCATGGGTGTGATCAACACTTTATCAGCACGTTCCAGATACCAGGCTCTTTCTACCTTACCCAGACTTTCTTTTCTGAACTTGTCCCATTCATCCTTAATAATCCAAACGCGAGGATGCGACAGGGGCACACACGCCAATACTTCTTTCAATGAAGGCGGGCAGAAACGATGTCCGTTGTCTTTTACCTCTACCTGTAAAGTCTCGCTCCACTGTGGTTGACCGTCCTTGACATAGGCATACTGCCAGTACCACGTACCAGGCGACAACGGTTTCTCTGGGTTGTAGAAAGGCCAGCGGGTATCTGCCTGAAAACAACCTTTTTTAAATGTACTATCTTGGGCATAACGTATCTTGTAAGCCAACTTACTCTTATCTATCTTTTTGACCAAATGTTCAAAACCGTCCATGGGAGCACCATCAGACTGGGCTTCGGCCAGCAACGGCCACTGAAAAGACACGAAGCGATCGTCGACCATCGCACCATTGAGCGGCGAAGGGGTAACACGCGATTCGTGCATCATACTTTGCTCCGTCAACCGGATGTTAGCCGGAGCTTTCTGAGCGCAGACCGGATTGATGGCTGCAGCAGAAAACAGAGAAATGAGAATCAAATTCTTCATGGTATGTATGTTTATTTAAATAATTCGCCTCATCGGATTTTCTGTTGGCAAATATCCGTATTTGCCCGAAAAAGATGTATCGTTTTTGTATATTCTTCCTTTCAATTTTGGCGATTTCTGTTTCATTTTTGTATATCAAGCTTTCAATTCTGTACAAGCATTTATTCAATCACCTGGGAATGAAACGCATAGGAGAATAGGGACCCGGCGTAGGATGTTGCTTCATCCACTCTAACAGCAGAACACGATGCTGCTTCAACAGCTCTGTATATCGACGTTCCACAGCTAAATTGCGCATCTCTCCCCGATCGCATGTCATGTCGTAAAGCAATTCGCGGTTCTTCCCGGCTTCATACAATACATATTTGTAACGGGGTGTACGTACCATCCAGCCACACGTACCACCGGTCTGGGCAAACAAGGTTTCCGTCACCACATAGGAACGATGACTGAGGGCTGTGTCTCCACTTTCTGTCAACGCACGGAAACTGACTCCCTGTGCGCCGTCGGGCAACTTGGTTCCCGACCAATCGCAAAGGCTGGGCATCAGGTCCACACCATTATTAATAAGCTGAGGCATCACGGTTCCAGCATGCTTTGTACCGGGCAGACAGACAATGAAAGGCACGTTAACCACTTCTTCGTAAAGAGCCGTTTTCTGATTCCACTGGTGAGCAGAAGCTCCATCTCCATGGTCGGAGGTAAAAATAATGAGGGTATTTTTCCACAGGTTCTGTCGCTCTATCTCGTCCACAATTTTACCGATTTCGACATCCACATGTTCTATCAACCGATAGTAGGCATTGAGATAACATCGCCAGTCATCGGGAGTATAGTGTCGGGTCGGATACAGACGATAGCTCTGCTCACGCTCGTAGCTCAGCACATCTGCATCATAAGGGGCTATAGGAAAGTTAGCAGGCAGGTTAGGGCAGTCGTCCAGCTGGAATTCTTCAAGGTTGGCAAACGGGGTATTCTGACAACGGGCATACTCACAAATGTTATGCGGATTGTCGAACGAAGCCACAAGGAAGAACGGTCTGGTGTGTTTTCGTTGCAGAAAACTTACCGCTGACTCGGCAAGTCCGTTATCGTTATGACCATGCAGATTCTCAAAACCGAAAGCATGCGCGGCAGGCAGAGAATTAGTATTGACGTGCCACTTGCCCGCATAGGCTGTTTCATAGCCTGCCTGCTTCAACAATGTGCCCAGTGTACGGCTGCGCAGGGAGTCGGGCATGGGTGTCTCGTTCTCGGCCATACCTATTTCGGCAGGCGTATGACCGGTAAACATAGATGCCCGCGACGGACCACTCAATGGTAACGAACAGTAAGCGTTGGTGAAACGCAAACCGTGTGCAGCAAGACGATCCATGTTTGGCGTATGCAAATCAACGTTTCCAGCACAACTCATAGCCGTAGCTGTTTGCTGATCGGTCATAATGTAGATAATATTGGGACGCTGCTGTGCCCAAAGGGAAGCTGGAAACATCAGCCCGGCTACCCAAGCAATTTTCAAAGGTTTCATACTGATTAAGACTGTTTTCAGGGATTATCGGGAGTTAACTGAATACTATTAATGGTTAACAATCCTCCCAACGAAACGAAACAGAATGACAAATTCCTTAAACTTCTTATAATCTCTCATTCGTCATTCCTTATTCTCAGGTACTTGAGCAATGCCTCCAAATAATAATAATCGGCATAGTTCAATGGCACGTCAATCTCGGAGCCATGAGGTAGAGAGCCAGTAGAATGCTTCAGTATGAAACCGGCATTATTTCCTTTAACGGCCAGATAGTCCTTGCCTGACAGACTTTTGAGTATCTTTTCAGCATGAATGAAGTATTTGGAACTATCGGGAACCAAGGTACTCAAATCGAGGAAAGCAGAAGCTATGACAGCAGCAGCCGAGGCATCGCGCGGCGTATTGGACATAGCAGGCGCATCAAAATCCCAGTAAGGAATGGCATCGGAGGTTGTGGTACGTCGTATAATCATATCGGCCACTTGGACAGCCTGTTGCAAAAAAGCGGTATCCTTCGTTTCTTTATAACATAAGGTATAACCATAGACTGCCCACCCCTGTCCGCGCGACCAAGCCGACTCATCGTTCTTACCCTGAAACGTCTGTTTACGTTCCACGGTACCATCGGCATTGTAACTCACTACGTGATAACAGGTATGGTCGGGACGGAAGTGATTAGCCATGGTTGTACGGGCATGGCGGACGGCGATGTCTGCATATTTCGGGTCACCTGTCAGTTTACTTACATTAAAAAGCAATTCCAAGTTCATCATATTGTCAATGATGACAGGAAAATGCCACGTGCCAAAATCCCAAGAGCGAATACATCCGATGATGGAATCAAAACGACTACATAAATTATTTGCTGTCTCCACCAACAATGGCTTGATAGTATCGTTCGGTGCCAGACGCAACGCGTTGCCATAACTGCAATTGACCATAAAACCAACATCGTGTGTACCTTTCATATAACGCACATTGTTTAATTTATTGGTGAAGCGAATAGCCTGCATCTTCAAAGAATCATTACCTGTCAACTCGTAAGCATACCACAATGTACCAGGAAAGAAACCGCTGGTCCAATCGGAGATAGTACAAAGCCTCCTTTTGCCTAACAGCTCTTTTGCCGGATTAGGGTGGATAGAATCAATGTTCACTTTGTGTTCCAACTGTTCTTCCAGAAACGGTAACTCGTAACCCGCCCATGCAGTACGCGGCATCTTCGTAGAATCGGCCAATTCGCTAGCAGTAGATAATAACTGATAAACAGCTACCTCTTCCACACTGTCTATCCATGTTCCAGCGGTAGTAGAAGTCTGATAACGACAAGCTGTCAATCCAAAAAACAAAGCGGCTCCTGCAAACAAAACTTTTTTCTTCATGTTCATGGTCTTTAGAATTCATATTATTAACAAACAACGCCGGACAACTCTTTCTATCGTCCGACGTTGCAAAGATAAAGCGTGTCATATACATACGCTTTCAAAATACGCTTTCTCTATTTTTGTCCTGTTGAAAATACTTTCAGTTTTGTCCAGTCTCCTTTCATTTTTGTACAAATGCACTATTTATCAGTCTACTTTCCGTATTCTGAGGGCAAACAACCAAAATACTTTTTAAAACTGGTAGTGAAATAAGAAGGTGTATTGTATCCTACCATTACACTGATCTCGGCCACAGTATACCGTCCCTCTTTCAACAATTTACAAGCCCGATTGAAACGTACTTTACGGATAAAATCGTTGGTCGACTCTCCCGTCAAGGCTTTCATCTTAGCATGCAAGCTAGATCTACTCATACACATTTCACGAGCAAATTCATCAGTAGTAAAATCTACATCGTCCAAGTGTCGCTCCATAATATCCATAGCTTGCTTCAACAGTTTTTCGTCTAACGGATTCAAGGCAATCTTCTCCGGTTCTATCTCCATCGACTTGGAATAGTATTCGATGGCCCGATAACGCGTACGAAACAGATTTCGTATCTTAGTCACCACAATATTCAACACAAAAGGCTTTGGAATATAATCATCAGCTCCCACCTGTAAGCCTTCCAGCTGTTCCTTAACATCGGCCTTGGCCGAAAGGATGATAACCGGAATGTGACAAGTATTCATATTCTGCTTAATAGCGCGACACAAGTGCAAACCGTCCATGACAGGCATCATTACATCTGTCAAGACAAGGTCTACCGGCAGTTCCTTTAGCCGCTTCAATGCTTCTTCTCCGTTACTCGCCTGCACCACCTGATACATAGTACCCAATTTTTCAGCTAGATAACAACGAATATCTGCATGATCTTCCACCACCAAAACAGTTTCTTTCCGAATTTTGTCTTCCTGTGTAGATGTTCCGTCCTCATCCGACAAAGAAGCATCGACCGGTTCGTCTTCTGTGTCCACCATGTACATCTCCTGCCGATTGGTTGTGTGTACTTCTTCTATCTCTTCTGTAGTACACTGTTTTTCTTCCAAAGTGTAAGCAGATTCAACCACTGGTACTAAAACAGTGAACGTACTCCCCTCGCCTTCTTGACTTTCCATCTTGACGACACCGTGATGTAACTCCACCAGACGTTGTACCAACGAGAGACCAATACCACTACCCAAATGTTCACTATCCGCCTGATAGAAACGTTCGAATATTCTGTCTTGTTTACCAAGAGGAATACCAATCCCCGTATCCTTAACCTGTAACATCAACTCATCACCTTCCTGCCTCAATGTCACAGTTATACTTTTGCCCCTACCAGTGTACTTGAAAGCATTGGAAAGTAGATTATTTTCTATCAACTCCAAATATTCCGGATCGCAAAGAATCTTCCGGTCCTCCAAATCAGAGTCAAAACGGTAAACAATCTGCTTTTGCTGCGCCAGACGTTCATAGAAAAGAAAATTCTTCTCCATTATCTGTCGAATGGGTACAAACCTTACTTTTAAGTGAAATACACCCAACTCGGCACGGCGGTAGTCCATCAACTGATTGACCAGATACAGCAGACGATCTGCATTGCGCCGGATGTGCTCCAACTGTCTACCCATCCAACGGTCTTGTACCTTAACCAGCAAATCTTGCAAAGGAGCCATAATCAACGTCAACGGAGTGCGAAGTTCGTGAGATATATTGATAAAAAAGCGCAGTTTCATTTCATTTACCTCCTTTAACCGTTCTTTGTCAATACGTTCCATTTCAAGCCGTGCCTTCATGATTTTACGTGTCCAAAAGTAGCGAACAACAAACGCGATGCTACCTGCAAACGCTAGAAAAAACAGTATACTGGCCCACCAGGTCTTGTACCAAACTGGCAAGACCACTATTTCGAGTTCTGTAGGATGATCACTCCAAATACCGTCGTTATTGGCAGCCTTCACCAAAAAACGATAGTGTCCTTGCGGCAAATGGGAATAAGACACCGTACGCATAGTATGGGTCACAGTCCAGTCAGCATCATACCCTTCCAACTTGTAAGCAAAGATGTTGTGATTACCCGCTATATAGTTGGGAACTACAAAATCCAGCGAAAACATGCTCTGCTCCGCCTTGAGCGTAATACGCCTTGTACGTCCGATATGTCGTTCCAAGATACCAGTCGTGTCACCCGGATGCACAGTTTTATTAAATAGACGCAATTCTGTGAAAATCACTGAGGGAGTATAAGGATTATCTATTAGCTGGTCAGGATAAAACGCCGTCAGTCCATTGACACCGCCAAAATATATCTGTCCGTTTGCTGTAAGACAATACGCATAAGGAGTAAACTGATTACTTTGCAAACCATCCGCTGCCGTATAGTTACGACATGTTCCCATACGAGGCACGAAACGACTTAATCCTCCGTTCGTACTAAGCCACAGATTACCATAACCGTCTTCCAGAATACCATATATCACATTGTTAGGCAGACCATCCGCCGTAGAATAACGTACCACTTCCCCTTTGTTCTCATCGAAACGGTACAGTCCGTCACGGGTGCCCAACCAGAATACGTGGTTAGCCTGCTCACGTATACACTGTATTTTTTTTCTCTCCAGTTCATGCCCAGCAGGAAGTAAAGACACCTGCTCCAAAGTGTTCCCCACTATACGAAAGACATGAATACTTTCTTTATCACTAATCCAAATACGCTGCTTGCTGTCTTCAAAGAACAATTGAATTTCGGATAGTTCTATGGGCTTTCCATCGGCTATCATCGGAAAATCCGTAAAGGTCCGGCTCCGTTTGTCGAAACATTTGATAGTCCGTACCGTACTTACCCACAATTCGTCTTTCCCTTTAGGAGTAAGAGTATACACACTACGACCATCAGTCACCCTATCCGACGGCATAAAGTTCTCTATTCGCCCACTTGGCACATGCAGGATACTGAATTCACCGGCATGGCTGCCAATGTACACCTCCTGTCGTTCTTCATCCACCTGCAAAGCCTTGATGTCATTCGAGGGAAGGCCATCCGCTGTCGTAAAAGCCCTAAACAGTCCCTTTTGCTTATCATATAGGTTTAATCCACCGTTGGTACCTATCCACAGATTCTGTTTCTTATCCTCAACGATACAACTAATCACATTATTGTTCAACGAATTACGACCGGGCATCCGACTAATATAACGAAACCGATTCTTCTGTTCATGATAATAGTTCAATCCGCCGAAATAAGTTCCCATCCACATGCCTCCCTGCCGATCACAATACAAACTGCGTACCGATGTTTGAGACAAACTAGCTGGATTGGAGGGATCGTTCACATACTGTTCGAACGTGTCATCCTCCTGACGGTAAATATTCAAAGAAGTAAACGTGCCTACCCACAAACGGTTCCAATGATCCAAAGCCAACGAACGTACATAGTCTGATCCGATACAGCGCTCTCCTCTGGCTGTATAATGCCGTACTGTGGCATCGCTTAGGTCAAAACGATACAGTCCTTGCCCTTCCGTAGCCACCCACAAGTAAGAAGGAGCCTGCATAAGTGCGGTCAAAATCCGACAATTTTCTAATTCTTTGAATGAATACTTTCTGACCTCTTTTTTACCACCAGAATATATGTACAAGCCCTTATCTGTACCTATATAAATAAGAGAATCGCGACGAGTGAGCGAATAACATTGCTCTACATCGACAAATCCAGTAAGTTCTGCAGGTTTCGATAAGCCCTCATGAACATCGAACATATACAATCGGTTCCCAGCCAAAAACAACAGGCTCAATGAATCAACAATAGCCACATGAGTAACGGCAAGTCTTTTGTTCAAACTGTCTTTCAAACTGTAATTACGGAAAGCATCCCGATTGGCATCATAGCAAGAAAGGCCAGACTCGGTACCTATCCACAATCGGTCATGCACATCTATGTCCAGTGCATACAGAAAATCGTTAGCAAGTGTAGTCGTATCCCGACTATCGTGACGATATACTGTAAAATCATAACCATTGTACTTATTCAACCCATCCTGCGTAGCGAGCCACAAACACCCCTGACTATCCTGTACAATGTCTAGTACCGCACTCTGCGACAAACCCTCCTCCAAACCTATACGGGCAAAACTCAGCTCCGAATTGAACTGTGCCTGTGCCTTTGTCACAATCAACATAACCAACAAACAAATGGCATAAACTATTTTTTTCATAGTATACATTCTTGACATTTCGGAGCTAAGGTACAATATTTTTTAAAAGCCAACAAAAAAGGGATAGGAAAATTACTTCCCATCCCTTCCTTTATTCATCCTCTTTTTAGAAGATTATTCTTCATCCATCAAGATCTCCAGAATCTGGCAAGCAGCCTTGGCAACCGAAGTACCGGGGCCAAAGATAGCAGCTACACCAGCCTTGTACAGGAAGTCATAGTCTTGTGCGGGGATTACACCACCGGCAATCACTACAATATCCTCACGACCCAATTTCTTCAATTCGGCAATGATTTGCGGAATCAAAGTCTTATGTCCGGCAGCCAATGAAGATACGCCCACTACGTGAACGTCGTTCTCAACAGCTTCGCGGGCAGCCTCGGCCGGAGTCTGGAACAACGGTCCCATATCCACGTCGAAACCACAATCGGCATAACCGGTTGCTACAACCTTAGCACCACGGTCGTGTCCGTCCTGACCCATCTTAGCAATCATAATACGCGGCTGACGACCTTCTTTCTTAGCAAACTTCTCGCACAACTCGCAAGCATGCTTGAAGTCGGCATCATTTTTACTTTCTGATGAATACACGCCTGAAATAGTTCTGATTATTGCTTTATAACGTCCTACTACCTTTTCACAAGCATAAGAGATTTCGCCCAAAGTGGCACGAACACGAGCTGCTTCTACAGCCAACTCCAGCAAGTTGCCTTGCTTGGTTTCCACACACTTGGTGATGGCGTCCAGAGCCTTCTGAACTTCTTCCTCGTTACGTCCTTCTTTCAGACGCTTCAGGTTCTCCAGCTGCTCCTGACGAACGGCAGTATTATCGATTTCAAGAATATCAATCGGAGCTTCCTTCTCCAGACGATACTTGTTCACACCTACAATGGTCTGCGCACCGCTATCGATACGTGCCTGTGTACGTGCGGCAGCTTCTTCGATACGCATCTTAGGAATACCGGTTTCGATAGCCTTGGCCATACCGCCCAGCTTTTCGATTTCTTGGATGTGTTCCCAAGCCTTGTGAGCAATTTCGTTAGTCAAAGACTCTACATAGTAAGAACCGCCCCATGGGTCAACGTTCTTGCAGATGTTGGTCTCTTCCTGGATATAGATCTGCGTATTACGTGCAATACGTGCAGAGAAGTCGGTCGGCAAGGCGATGGCCTCATCAAGCGCATTGGTATGCAGCGACTGTGTATGTCCCAGTGCAGCAGCCATGGCTTCGATACAAGTACGGCCTACGTTGTTGAACGGATCCTGCTCGGTCAGTGACCAACCAGATGTCTGCGAGTGTGTACGCAATGCCAGTGATTTCGGATTCTTCGGATTGAACTGTTTCACAATCTTTGCCCAAAGCATACGTGCAGCACGCATCTTGGCGATCTCCATGAAGTGGTTGGTTCCGATAGCCCAGAAGAATGACAGACGCGGAGCAAAAGCGTCAATGTCCAGTCCGGCTCCTACACCTGCACGAAGATATTCCAGACCGTCGGCCAAGGTGTAAGCCAACTCGATGTCTGCCGTTGCACCGGCTTCCTGCATGTGGTAACCGGAAATGGAGATAGAGTTGAACTTAGGCATCTTCTGTGATGTATATTCGAAGATATCAGAGATAATCTTCATCGAGAACGAAGGCGGATAGATATAGGTATTACGCACCATGAACTCTTTCAGGATATCGTTCTGGATAGTACCAGCCATTTCTTCCAACTTGGCACCCTGCTCCAGTCCGGCATTGATGTAGAATGCCATAATCGGCAGAACGGCACCGTTCATCGTCATTGATACGGACATCTTGTTCAAAGGAATACCGTCGAACAAAACCTTCATGTTCTCCAGCGAGCAGATAGATACACCAGCCTTACCCACATCGCCTACTACACGTTCGTTATCAGGGTCGTAACCACGGTGTGTAGCCAAGTCGAAAGCTACCGACAGACCTTTCTGACCGGAAGCCAAGTTGCGACGATAGAAGGCATTTGACTCTTCGGCTGTAGAGAAACCTGCATATTGACGGATGGTCCAGGGACGCAGCGTATACATTACAGAATACGGACCACGCAAATATGGCGGAATACCTGCAGCAAAATCAAGGTGTTCCATACCTTCGAGGTCCTCTTTGGTATAAACAGGCTTCACATTGATGTGTTCCGGAGTTTTCCAGTCGGCCTGAATACCGTTGGCTTTCTGCCATTCAGCACCGTTAACGGGCTTGAAATTGGCATATATATCTATATTTTTAAAATCTTTTCTCATCTTCTTTGGTAGTTGACGAGGATTCAGCCGACAAGTTGCCAGGGATTTGTTCCTTGCAGCTTGTGTCCTTGTCCCCTTGTTAACTTAATAATTTAGCATTGTATTCTTTCAGGGTTTCCAATACGTTGACACGGACATGGATGAAATTCTCGATACCGGCAGCTTTCAACTCGTCCATACAAGCAGGTGCACCCGCTACGATAAACATGGCACGACCGTCCAAAGCCTTGAAAGCAGGAACAGCGTATTCAGCATATTCATCATCGCTTGAGCAAAGTACTACGATATCAGCCTTGGCAGCCAAAGCAGCTTCTACTCCTTCCTCAACCGTAGCAAAGCCTAAATTATCTACTACTTCGTATCCGGCACAAGCCAAGAAGTTGCAAGAGAACTGAGCACGTGCCTGACGCATAGCCAGATTTCCGATAGTCAGCATGAAGGCTTTCGGACGTTTGCCGGAAGTTTCGGTCTGCAGACGCAAAGCTTCGAACTCGCTTGCTGCACGGTCAAAGTTCAATGAAGGAACATCTTTCTCGCAAGTATCTTGTCCGCCACAGCAGCAAACAGCTTCCAAAGGACGCTTATCACCAGCCAACTCTGTAAAGTTAGGATACTGGTTAGTACCCAGCAGGATTTCTTTACGTTTGGCTACAGCTTCATGGCGTGCCTTGTTGCTTGCATTGACTGCTTCCTGTACCTTACCGGCTTTTACAGCAGCATAGAAACCGCCTTCTTCCTCAACGGCGAGGAACAGATCCCATGCCTGCTTAGCGATAGAAACGGTCAGATTCTCGATGTAATAAGAACCGGCAGCCGGGTCGATTACTTTATCGAAATGAGATTCCTCCTTCAGCAACAGTTGCTGGTTACGGGCCAGACGCTCAGAGAAGTCGTTCGGAGTCTCGTAAGCCTTATCAAAGGGTACTACTGTCATTGAGTCAACGCCTGCCAAAGCAGCACTCATGGCCTCGGTCTGTGTACGGAGCAGGTTTACATAAGAGTCGAATACTGTCAGATTGAATGAAGATGTTTCGGCATGTACCTTCATCTTAGCGGCACATTTGCAGTCGCCTTCGGCCAGATAAGAATCTACGATGTCGGCCCACAGCATACGTCCGGCACGGAACTTGGCTATTTCCAGGAAGTAGTTAGAGCTGATACCGAAGTTAAACTTAATCTTCTTGGCTACGGTTTCAGCGGGTACTCCGGCTTCAGTCAGCAGATTCATATATTCATTACCCCAAGCCAGTGCGTAACCCAATTCCTGATAGATATAGGCTCCTGCATTGTTCAGGGTCAGTGCGTTTACATTGATTACGCGATATTGAGGCAAAGCAGCAGTAGCGGCAATCAAAGCCTTGGCTGTATCTACCAGGCTGCCTTTCTCCTTACCCTTGGACAACATTTTGTTCAGGTAATCGAAGTTAATAGAACCCTGCAACTTAGCCAGATCATATCCTTTCTTCTGGAAGTATTCCACCAGCAGATTGGCCAGTTCTACAACGTGTCCCTGACAAGTGGAGAAGTTCAATTCTACACAATCGGCACAAATGCCTTCGAGTAACGCCTCCACGTATGCGGCGTTCAGTTCCTTGGCCTTTACATGGAAAGACAAGGAGTCGATACCTTTGTTCAGGATGTCCAGTGCCTTGGCATTGGCTTCCTTTACATCATCCACCTTGATTTCCTGACGAACCAGCCACTCGTTGTTGTCTTTTTTGTTACCTCTCAGATAAGGGAACTCACCCGGAAGAGCGTCAGTAGTCTTCAGTCCTTCAAGATCTTCCTTACGGTAGAAAGGTTTCACTTTGAATCCTTCGTTTGTTCTCCAAACGAGTTTCTTCTCAAAATCCGCACCTTTCAGGTCGGCTGTCACTTTCTCCATCCACTGTTCAGTGCTGACGGGAGAAAAGTCCGAGAAGAGTTTTTCTTTACTGTCTGCCATAGTTTATTTAAAAAATTAAAGATGAATACAATTCATAATGTCGTGAATAGACTTGCAAATATACTGAATTACTTCAAAGAAAAAGAGTTTTTAGGGAATTTTCGCACGCAATACTTACTTTATGATATAGTTTTTCTGCCAGACAGAGCTACATTCCCCGAACAGCTGACGTGAATCCATCCAGCTGGTAAGATAAGAAGATATCACGACAATAGCCGATAATAGGAAAAAGAAGTTCTTTTTCTACACTCGCGCGACACAGCAAAATAAAAAGTAAGAAAAACTTTTGTTAACTCCTTTTGATTAAGTATTTTTGCGCGAAATTTCAAAAAGCACATTAATTAAGGAGTATGGATTGGTTAGAAAGTTTGTTATGGGATTCCACATCAGTCGCCCATATCGTCTGCTTGTATGCATTCGTTATTTCGGTGGGTGTGCTGTTGGGTAAGATTAAGGTTTTCGGTGTATCGTTGGGAGTGACGTTTGTCCTCTTCACCGGCATCCTGATGGGACATTTCGGTTTCACAGGTGAAACGCACATCCTGCACTTCATCCGCGAATTCGGTCTGATTCTGTTTGTATTTTGTATCGGTCTGCAGGTAGGACCGTCTTTCTTCTCTTCGTTCAAGAAAGGGGGAATGACACTGAACATGCTAGCTGTGGGTATTGTCGTGCTCAACATTGTAGTAGCACTTTCCATCTATTTCATAGCCAACGGGCAAGTGGAACTGCCCATGATGATCGGTATTCTATATGGTGCCGTGACCAACACTCCCGGTTTGGGTGCTGCTCAGGAAGCTTTGAACCAGCTGCATTACACGGGCGATCCCATCGCATTGGGTTATGCTTGTGCTTACCCGCTCGGTGTTGTCGGCATTATCGCTTCGATCATCGCCATACGATATATCTTCCGCATCAACCTTTCGAAGGAAGAAAAAGAGCTTCAGAGTCAGGAATCGGACATGAAGCACCAGCCCCACATGCTTCACCTGGAGGTTCGTAACGAATCGATCGACGGTAAAAAGCTGTTGCAGGTAAAAGACTTCCTGGGCCGTCCGTTTGTCTGCTCGCGCATTCGCCACGAAGGACACGTCAGCATCCCTAACCAAGATACAGAATTCCACATCGGCGACCAGCTCTTCATCGTATGTTCGGAAGAAGACGCTGCAGCCGTCACTGCATTCATCGGACGCGAAATCCAGGTAGACTGGGAAAAGCAGGACATGCCTATGGTTTCGCGACGTATCCTTGTGACCAAATCAGAAATCAATGGTAAAAAGCTGGGAAGCATGCACTTCCGCAGCATGTACGGCGTGAATGTGACACGTGTCAACCGTTCGGGTATGGACCTGTTTGCCGACCCGAATCTGATTCTACAGGTGGGCGACCGTGTCATGGTGGTAGGTCAGCAGGATGCCGTAGAACGTGTGGCCGGCGTGCTTGGCAATCAGCTGAAACGTCTCGACACACCCAACATCATCACCATTTTCGTCGGCATCTTCCTTGGAATCCTGCTGGGAAGTCTCCCCATTGCATTCCCCGGCATGCCTACTCCGGTCAAGCTGGGTTTGGCTGGCGGTCCGCTTGTAGTAGCCATCCTTATCGGACGGTTTGGACATAAGCTGAAACTTGTCACCTATACCACAATGAGTGCCAACCTGATGTTGCGCGAAATAGGTATCGTACTGTTCCTTGCCAGCGTGGGTATCGAAGCCGGTGAACACTTCGTGCAAACAGTGGTCGACGGAAACGGACTGTACTACGTAGGATATGGATTCCTGATTACCGTCATCCCGCTACTGATTATCGGAATCATTGCCCGACTATATTGCAAGGTCAATTACTTTACGCTGATGGGTCTTATTGCCGGAAGTACTACCGACCCACCTGCACTGGCCTACGCTAACCAGATTTCGGGTAACGATGCACCGTCGGTAGGCTATTCTACCGTCTACCCGCTGACTATGTTTCTGCGTATTCTGGCCGGACAGATGATATTACTGGCAATGATGTAACGGCAAAAGACAATATTCGCCAACGGCAGAAGGCGTGCCCCATAAGGGAATAAATTTCTTTTGGCACGGATTACACTGAATTTCACGGATTATTCTTATTCCTTTCCCTGTGTTTTTCTGTGTAGTCCGTGCCTAAAATCTATAATATACCAGCCATTTTTGAGTTTGGCACCCTCTTTTTACGCTCCGTATCATCCGGAGCATTCATAACCTTTTACACCCAAAGAAAGTAAAAGACTGAGGGTATCACAGTCGTATACCGAGATACCCTCAGTCGTATACTTAGGGGGTCTCAGTCGTATACTGAGGCACTCTAAGTCGTATAGCATCGAACAGAGGACACAGAATCCTCAGAATCAGCAGATTGCAATTTCATCCGAAGAATCTGTGAGCGTAAGAAAAAGACTTACTTACAGTTATTATACGAAACCTTCGCACAGCGCATGCCAGCGCTTTCGGCATCACTTCAGTTTCAGGCGGACAAACTCTTCGATAAAGTCCACCGTCTTCTCGATGCCAAGTACGGAAGAGTCGATGCACAGATGATAAGTCGAAGCCATTCCCCACGTCTTATAACTATAATAATTATAATACTCCGAACGCTTCTTATCGGCACGGTTCATCATTTCCTCGGCTTCGTTTTCAGAAATGCCATGCAAACGGCACAGACGCGCGATGCGGTCCTCGCGCGAAGCCGATACAAACACGTTGACACAACGCGGATTGTCGCGCAGGATGTAGTCGGCACAGCGTCCCACGAAAAGGCACGATTTCTCCGCAGCCAGCTTCCTGATGACGTCGCTCTGCACCTTGAACAGGGCATCGTTGCTTAAACAGTTCATCGACGGAAGCACACCATCGCTAAAGAACGGGAAACGCATCCCGAATATGCCTCCCACCATGCCTTGCGACGCTTTCTCATCAGCCTTTTCGAAAAACTCACGGCACAGGCCACTCTCCTCCGAAGCCAGGTTGATAAGCTCTTTGTCATAAAAATCGATACCTAAACGCCGGGCCAGTTTCTCGCCGATTTCGCGTCCGCCGCTACCCAACTGACGCCCTATATTGACTACAAATTTATCCATAATCTATTTTCAGTTTTATTGCACTAGCAAATATATATATTCTGAAGGAAAACACCATCAAAAAGTAAGAAAAAGGTTGCTCACCCCATTGTTGCATCTGACGCAGCTGCAGCCGACTTGAACTTGCGGAATTGCCAAATCAGCATGAAAGCCGCCACCAGACTGGCCAGAAAATCAGAAACCGGCATACTAAACCACACTCCGTCGGCCCCCCAGAAGCGGGGCAAAATCAGCAGGCAGGGAAGCAAAATCAGCAACTGACGCGACAAAGACAGGAAAATGGCGTTCCCCGCCATCCCGATACTTTGGAAAAAGTTGGCAGTCACCATCTGAAAACCGATTATAGGGAAGAACATCACAATGATGCGCAATCCGCGAGCCGACAGATCGATCAGTTCAGCATCGGACGTAAAAATGCTTACCACCAACCGGGGTACCGCCATGCCCACCACAAAGCCGAACGTCGTAACTGCCGTGGCGTAAACGATAGTCAGCTTCAGCACCTTTGTCACACGCGGATAAAGTCGGGCACCGTAGTTATATCCGGCTATCGGCTGCATGCCCTGATTCAGTCCCATCACAATCATCACCACAATATATACCAAACGGTTCACAATGCCGAAAGCACCGATAGCCAAGTCGCCCCCATACCGTTTCAGTCCCTGGTTGATAAGGATAACGATAAAGCAAGCAGCCACATTCATCAGAAACGGCGACATACCGATGGCCAGTGAATCGAACACAATCTTACGTTTCAACCGGAAAATCCCCCGATGGAAATGAAGCAGTTCGTCACGATTGCTGAACAGCCTGAACTGCCACATAAGGGCAATGATCTGAGCCAGAATAGTAGCCACAGCCGCTCCACGGATACCCATGTCCAAACCGTAAATGAACAACGGGTCGAGAATCGTATTAATCACCACCGTAGCTATGGTAGCATACATAGCCTTCTGCGGATGGCCGGCCGAACGCAGCACCGAATTCAGTCCGAGATACAAATGCGTCACGGCATTGCCCAGCAAAATAATCTCCATATAATCGCGAGCATAAGGCACCGTCTCGTCACTGCCGCCAAAGAAGTAAAGTATCGGGTCCAGAAACGGCATCACCACCAACGTAAATCCTACACCCAGCAGAATATTCAGCACCAGCACATTGCCCAGCACCCGCTGCGCCGTCTGATAGTCTCTCTGTCCGAGCTTGACCGATATCAGTGTAGACGCTCCCACACCCACCAGCGCCCCGAAAGCCGCAGCCAGGTTCATCAACGGGAAGGTAAGAGCCAGACCGGAAATGGCCATCGGCCCAACTCCGTGTCCGATAAAGATACTATCTACCATGTTGTACAGTGAAGAAGCAGTCATTGCGATGATAGCCGGAACGGCATACTGCATCAGAAGTTTACCAATGTTTTCAGTACCCAACGCCGTGGGTGTCTTTTGTTGTCCTGTCATATCTTTCTCATTTATTCAATCCGGGCGCAAAGTTACTTCTTTTTCATCGGGTAGAAGTGTAAACAAATGGTTAAAAATAGAGAATAAAAAAACAAAGAGCATAGATAAGGCGTCCCTTTGGCGTCATTTCGAGACAAAAAATAGTATTATTAAAAAAATGTTTCGTACTTTTGTACCCAAATAGAGTGAAATTTAACGATATGAACGTTTTAGAACTAAGTGAACAGGAAATCATTCGCCGCAACAGTATGAATGAACTTCGCGCGATGGGCATCGAGCCCTATCCCGCAGCAGAGTATGTAACCAACGCTTTCTCGACCGACATAAAAGCTGAATTCAAAGACGATGACGAACCGCGTCAGGTAAGCATTGCCGGACGTATGATGAGCCGTCGCGTTATGGGAAAAGCATCCTTCATCGAACTACAGGATTCCAAAGGACGTATCCAGGTATACATCACCCGCGATGACATCTGCCCTGATGAAAACAAAGACATGTACAACACCGTGTTCAAACGTTTGCTCGACTTGGGCGACTTTATCGGCATCGAAGGCTTCGTATTCCGTACCCAAATGGGCGAAATCAGCGTACATGCCAAAAAGCTGACTGTACTGGCCAAAAGCCTCAAGCCGCTGCCTATCGTAAAATATAAAGATGGAGTAGCCTACGACTCGTTCGAAGACCCCGAATTGCGTTATCGCCAACGCTATGTCGACCTCATCGTGAACGACGGTGTGAAGGAAACATTCCTGAAGCGCTCGAAAGTCATATCGACCATGCGTGCCGTGCTCGACAAAGCCGGCTATACCGAAGTCGAGACTCCCATCCTGCAATCTATCCCCGGAGGAGCAAGTGCCCGTCCGTTCATCACCCACCACAACTCGCTCGATATCGACCTGTATCTGCGTATTGCAACAGAGCTCTATCTGAAACGCCTCATCGTAGGCGGTTTCGAAGGTGTGTACGAAATCGGTAAGAACTTCCGCAACGAAGGTATGGACAAAAACCACAACCCCGAATTCACCTGCATGGAGCTGTACGTACAATATAAAGACTATAACTGGATGATGAGCTTCACCGAGAAGTTACTGGAGCGCATCTGTATTGCTGTAAACGGTTGCACCGAAACACAGATTGACGGTAAGACCATCAGCTTCAAAGCTCCTTACCGCCGTCTGCCTATCCTCGAAGCCATCAAGGAAAAGACTGGATATGACCTCGAAGGCAAGAGTGAAGACGAAATCCGTCAGATCTGCCGTGAGCTGAAGATGGAGATCGACGATACCATGGGCAAGGGCAAGCTGATTGACGAAATCTTCGGCGAATTCTGCGAAGGCACCTTCATACAGCCTACTTTCATCACCGACTATCCCGTCGAAATGAGCCCGCTCACCAAGATGCACCGCAGCAAACCCGGCCTGACCGAACGCTTCGAACTGATGGTAAACGGAAAGGAACTGGCCAACGCATACAGCGAGCTGAACGACCCGATAGATCAGGAAGAGCGTTTCAAAGACCAGCTTCGCCTGAGCGAGAAGGGAGACGACGAAGCCATGTTCATCGATCAGGACTTCCTGAAAGCCCTGCAGTATGGTATGCCTCCTACGTCGGGTATCGGTATCGGTATCGACCGTCTGACTATGTTGATGACAGGAAAAGCCTTCATACAGGAAGTATTGTTCTTCCCGCAGATGCGTCCCGAAAAGGTTACTCCGAAGGATGCACCAGCCAAGTACATCGAACTCGGCATTCCCGAGGAATGGGTACCCGTTATCCAGAAAGCCGGCTATAACCAGATTGCCGACATGGCCAACGTCAACCCGCAAAAGTTACATATGGACATCTGTGGCATCAACAAGAAATATAAACTTGAGCTGAACAACCCGACCGTCAACGACGTAACGGAATGGATTGGCAGAATTAAGAATTAATAATGAAACTACCCGGAAAGATAGCCATTATGGGCGGAGGAAGTTGGGCTACCGCCATCGCCAAGATGGTGTTAGCCCAAGCCGAGTCAATCAATTGGTACATGCGGCGCGACGACCGCATTGCCGATTTCAAACGACTCGGCCATAATCCTGCCTACCTGACTGGCGTCAAGTTTGATATCAAACGTATCAACTTCAGTTCCAATATTAATGAAGTAGTGAAAGAGTCGGATACCCTTATCTTCGTGACTCCTTCACCCTACCTGAAGTCGCATCTGAAGAAACTGAAGACCAAAATCAAAGACAAGTTCATCATTACCGCCATCAAAGGTATTGTCCCCGACGACAACCTCATCGTGTCTGAATACTTCACCAAGGAGTATAACGTGCCCGCCGAGAACATTGCCGTACTGGCAGGACCTTGCCATGCCGAAGAAGTGGCTTTGGAACGTCTTTCGTACCTGACCATAGCCTGTCCCGACACAGCCAAAGCCTGCGTCATTGCCCGGCAACTGGCCAACAGTTTCATCAAGACCTCCGTCAGCAACGATGTAGCCGGCATCGAATACAGTTCGGTGTTGAAGAATGTATACGCCATTGCCGCCGGTATATGCAGCGGACTTAAATATGGCGACAACTTCCAGGCCGTGCTTATGTCGAATGCCGTACAAGAGATGAACCGCTTCCTGCAAACGGTATATCCCCTGAACAGAAACGTGTACGACTCCGCCTATCTGGGCGACTTGCTCGTCACCGGCTACTCCAACTTCAGCCGTAACCGCACGTTCGGTACCATGATTGGTAAAGGATATTCCGTCAAAAGCGCCCAGATAGAAATGGAAATGATAGCCGAAGGATATTACGGCACCAAGTGTATCAAGGAAATCAACAGGCACTATCACGTCAATATGCCTATCCTCGATGCCGTCTACAATATCCTGTACGAACGCATTTCGCCAACTATCGAGATCAAACTGCTGACAGACTCTTTCCGGTAATATTCATACCCGACAGACAGACCATGCACAACGTCTGTAAAGGCTAATAAAGAACCTACGAACTTAAAAATTAGAATATTATGATTAGTTTGAACATTGAAAAAACTTTTGGATTTGTTTCCAAAGAAAGCATTTCCGCTTACGAAGCCCAAGTAAAGGCTGCACAAGAAGCATTGGAAAACGGTACCTGCAAGGGTAACGACTTCCTTGGCTGGCTGCATCTGCCTTCTTCCATCACGCCGGAACACTTGGCCGACCTGAAAGCTACCGCACAAGTTTTGCGCGACAATTGCGAAGTAGTGGTAGTAGCCGGTATTGGCGGAAGCTACCTTGGTGCACGTGCTGTCATCGAGGCCATGTCAAACAGCTTCGCCTGGTTGCAGGAAAAGAAGAACGGCCCCGTTATTCTTTTTGCCGGACACAACATCGGTGAAGATTATCTATACGAACTGACCGAATACCTGAAAGGAAAGAAATTCGGTGTTATCAACATCTCCAAGTCGGGTACTACTACCGAAACGGCTCTTGCTTTCCGCCTGCTGAAGAAGCAATGCGAGGACCAGCTCGGTAAAGAAATGGCTAAGAAAGTAATTGTAGCCATCACCGATGCCAAGAAAGGTGCTGCCCGCGTCACAGCCGACCGCGAAGGTTACAAATCATTCATCATCCCCGACAATGTAGGAGGACGTTTCTCGGTACTGACACCGGTAGGTCTGCTGCCTATCGCCGTTGCCGGATTCGACATCGAAAAACTGGTAGCCGGAGCAGCTGCTATGGAAAAGGCTTGCGGCCTTAACGTTCCGTTTGCTGAGAACCCTGCCGCCTTGTACGCTGCTACCCGCAACGAACTGTACAAGAACGGTAAGAAAATCGAGATACTCGTCAACTTCAATCCCAAACTTCACTACTTCAACGAATGGTGGAAGCAGCTGTACGGTGAATCAGAAGGTAAAGACGGAAAGGGTATATTCCCCGCAGCCGTTGACTTCTCAACCGACCTGCACTCTATAGGACAATGGATTCAGGAAGGCGAACGTACCATCTACGAAACCGTTATCTCTGTCGAAAAGACTCAGCACCAACTGACTGTTCCGACTGACGAAGCCAATCTGGATGGTCTGAACTTCCTTGCCGGCAAACACGTGGACGAAGTCAACAAGATGGCCGAACTTGGCACACAGCTGGCACACGTAGACGGCGGTGTACCCAACATGCGCGTCGTACTTCCGGCTCTCGACGAAGAAAGCATCGGCGGACTGATGTACTTCTTTGAAAAGGCATGCGGTATCAGCGGCATCCTGCTGGGTGTAAATCCGTTCAACCAACCGGGTGTAGAAGCTTACAAGAAGAACATGTTTGCTCTGCTGAACAAGCCTGGTTACGAAGAAGAGTCGAAGGCTATCCGAGCAAGACTGTAAAAGACAGATACTGACAACAGCGCAGGCAAGCGCAGCGAGATGGAAAACACCGTTCCCTGCAAAGCGGAACAGACATTATTTCCCCTCCTGCCTTTGTCTGCGCTGTCTGTTGTTTACCAACTCCTCATTCCGTATAACTTAAAAACTTATTATGTTCGAAAAATCCATATCCGACTATCTACAGAAACACGGCTATCCCCACCTGCAACTGAAAGCCGCCCTGTTCGACATGGACGGTGTACTGTTCAACTCCATGCCCTACCATGCCGACGCGTGGCACAAAGTGATGGAACGCCACGGATTGCACCTCAGTCGCGAAGAAGCCTATCTGCACGAAGGGCGCACCGGTGCCTCGACCATCAACATCGTCTATCAGCGCCAGTTTGGCAAGGACGCCAGCCCCGAACTGATAGAAAGCATCTATGCTGAAAAGAGCAAGGAATTCAACTCGCACCCCGAACCCGAACGGATGCCGGGCGCTTGGGAAACACTGCAGAAGGTCAAGGCGGCAGGTATTACCCCCGTTTTGGTGACAGGTTCCGGACAACACTCGCTGCTGGACCGCCTGACGCACAACTTCCCCGGTATGTTCGACCGTAGCCACATGGTCACAGCTTTCGACGTGAAATACGGCAAACCCAATCCGGAACCCTACCTCATGGGACTGGAGAAAGCTGGCGTACAGGCCCACGAAGCCATCGTCGTCGAGAATGCTCCCATCGGTGTACAGGCAGGTGTGGCCGCGGGTATCTTCACTATAGCTGTCAATACCGGCCCGCTCGACGGTCAGGTACTGCTCGACGCAGGTGCCAACCTGCTGTTCCCCTCCATGCAGGCACTTTGCGACAACTGGCAAGAACTGCTCGACGCATTGAAGAAGTAAAGCGAAAAAAGGCTATCTTTGCACCACGTTTAAAGGAAACAGCTGACTTACCATCATGATAGACCAGGCAACCATCGACCGGATTATGGACGCGGCACAGATCACCGATGTCGTGTCCGACTTCGTCACCCTGCGCAAACGCGGAGTGAACTATGTCGGCCTGTGTCCTTTCCACGACGATAAGACACCTTCTTTCTACGTATCTCCCTCGAAAGGGCTTTGCAAATGCTTTGCCTGCGGCAAGGGTGGAAACGCCGTTCACTTCATCATGGAGCACGAACAGCTGACCTATCCCGAGGCATTGCGTTACCTGGCCCGGAAGTACGGCATCGAAATCAAGGAACGCGAACTGTCCAACGAAGAAAAACAGGCGCAAAGCGAACGCGAAAGTCTTTTTGTCGTCAACCAGTTTGCACGCGACTATTTCCAGAACATCCTCCACAACCACGTGGACGGACGCAGCATCGGCATGGCCTACTTCCACAGCCGTGGTTTCCGCGACGACATCATCGAGAAGTTCCAGCTGGGCTACTGTACCGACAGCCACGATGCCTTTGCCCAAGAAGCCCTCAAGAAAGGATATAAGAAAGAGTTTCTGGTGAAGACCGGCCTCTGCTACGAGACGGACGACCACCGCCTGCGCGACCGCTTCTGGGGACGCGTCATCTTCCCCGTCCATACGCTGTCGGGCAAAGTGGTAGCCTTCGGCGGACGTGTGCTGGCCGCTGCCACCAAGGGGGTCAAAGTGAAGTACGTCAACTCGCCCGAAAGCGAAATCTATCACAAGAGCAACGAACTCTATGGCATCTACTTCGCCAAGCAGGCCATCGTGAAGCAGGACCGTTGCTTCCTGGTGGAAGGTTATACCGACGTTATCTCCATGCACCAGAGCGGTGTGGAGAATGTGGTAGCCTCGTCGGGTACGGCGCTGACCACACAGCAAATCAAGATGATACACCGCTTCACCAACAACATGACCGTGCTCTACGACGGCGATGCGGCCGGTATCAAAGCATCCATACGAGGCATCGACATGTTGCTCGAAGAAGGAATGAACATCAAAGTGTGCCTCCTGCCCGACGGCGACGACCCCGACTCTTTCGCCCGCAAACACAACGCTACCGAGTTTCAGGCATTCATCAACGAACACGAAACGGACTTTATCCGCTTCAAAACTAATCTGCTGCTGAAGGATGCCGGACGCGACCCCATCAAACGGGCTGAACTGATCAGCAATCTGGTACAAAGCATTTCGGTAATACCCGAAGCTATCGTGCGCGACGTATACATCAAGGAGTGCGCCCAGCTGCTGCATGTAGAAGACCGCCTGCTGGTGAACGAAGTGGCCAAACGCCGCGAGAAACAGGCCGAACAGCAAGCCGAACGCATCGAGCGCGAACGCCGGGCCACCGCTGCCAGAGCCAACACACCTGCAGGCAACAGCGCAACCGTGCCCAACAGCGACATACCACAAACAGCCGTCAACGCACCGACGGGCGACATCCCCGCACCTGCCGCCGACAGCCCTACGCAGGAAACGGTTCCTGCCCCCTATCCCCCAACCGACTTCCCGCCCGAAGCCGCCCTACCGGCGGATGCATACGAGTCGTTCATCCCGCAGGAAGGCAAGGAAGGACGGGAGTTCTACAAATACGAACGGCTGATTCTGCAAATGGTTGTACGCTACGGCGAACGCGTCATGTGCAACACCACCGACGAAGCTGGCGAAGAAGTTCCGGTCAGCGTCATCGAATACGTAATAAACGACCTGAAAGAAGACGAACTCGCCTTCCACAACCCACTGCACCGGCAGATTATGACAGAAGCCGCCGCCCATCTGCACGACGAAGGTTTCATTGCCGAACGCTATTTCCTGAACCATCCCGACCCGGCCATCAGCAAACTGACTGTCGAGTTGGTCAGCAACCGATACCAGCTGAGCAAGTACCACTCGAAGAACCAGAAAATTGTCACCGACGAAGAACGCCTCTACGAACTAGTGCCCACGCTGATGATCAACTTCAAGTATGCCATCGTCAGCGAGGAACTGAAGCACATGATGTTTGCCCTGCAAGACCCCGCCGTGGCCAACGACAACGAAAAATGCAACTCCATCATGCAGCGCTACAGCGAACTGCGCGAGGTACAGAGCATCATGGCCAAACGATTGGGCGACCGGGTGGTGCTGAGTTTCTAAAACGAACGAACCGATTCGCGTTATACTCCTTCCACCACCCACTTCTCAATGCCACGCGTGGCATTACTGAAGTTCACACCTATCTTATAAAGTGTCCGCCCATCGGCAGCAAAAGGCAGAGCATATTGCTTTTCGTTGATTTGCCGCAAGGCTTCCTCAGCGGTGCCTTCCAGCTTGAATTCCATCACGTAAATGTAGCGGTCGGTCTTGACGACCATATCCACGCGACCGTTGGAAGTATGATACTCGGCCTGTGTATAGAAGCCCAGCAGTTTGAAGACAATGAACAGCACGTTCTGGTAGTGAAGCTCCAAGTCGCGTACCAACTCGTAGGGCGTGTCGGCAAAGAAGCTCTGGAGACGGTGCATGAAGGCGTCGATGTTACCGCTACGCACCTCTTTGACAAAGTTCATTATCTCGAAAGACAAATTGCCCGAAGGAAGAGAAGCATAATTAGGCAACAAGAATTTAGTAAAACCCTCTTCCACTTCCTGATTTGGGAAACCCAATTCATAGGTCCTGAACTCCCTGTCGTACCCCTTAATAGTCAGATAACCGCTCTGATAGAGGATGGGAACAGGATTCGTGTACATGGTGTCGATGCCCCCCAGAGAATCGGCCGTAGCCATCTCCTCGGTCAAGCGGTGCAAGTCGTACTTGCTGCGCTGGAGCAGTTCCACAAGGAAAGTTGGTGTGCCCGTTTCAAACCAGTAGCTGCCGAACTTCATCTTGGCAAATGTATTAAGCAGGCTAAACGGGTTGTAGATATCCTCGCTATCTTCCACGAAGTGGTATCCGTCGTATTGTTCTTTCAACTGCAGTTTGGCTTCGTCCTCCGTGAGATGGTTCTTTTGAGCCAGCATTGCGATGTCTTCCTTGAAATCGCGATGCAGTTCGCGTTCCGTAATGCCGCATATGCTGGCAAACCGGTCGTCGATGGAGATGTCCATCAGATTGTTCAGGTCGCTGAACACGCTGACCTTGCTGAACTTTGTCACCCCTGTCAGCAGGGCAAAGCGGAGGTATTTGTCACAACTCTTCAGCACACCGTAGAAGGCTTTCAGTGTGTTGCGGTAGTCGGTGAGCAGGGGTTCGTTGCCGATGGCCTGTAGCATGGGTTTGTCGTACTCGTCCACCAGCACCACCACATTCCGCCCCGTCGCCCGGCAGGCCTTCTCTATAATCCAGGCAAAACGCTCTTCGGGAGCACGATCCTTCTTCTCGTCACCATACAAGGCTTCCCAACTCTCCAAGTGCTGGTTCAGGATGGCGGTCAGCGAAGCGGCGTCCTCATACTTCCGTGCGTTCAGGTCGAGGTGAAGCACGGGGTACGTCGTCCAGTCCTTCTCCAGCCCTTCCATGGCGAGTCCCTGGAAAAGCTCCTTCTTTCCTAAGAAATAAGCTTCCAACGTAGAGATGAGCAGGCTCTTGCCAAAACGGCGTGGACGGCTCAGAAAGTAATATTTGCCCGTCTTTACCAACTGATAAATCAGAGATGTTTTGTCTATATAGCAATAACCGCCCCGACGTATCTCTTCAAAACTCTGTATGCCTACCGGATAAATCTTGCTCATGTTCCTTCAGAATAATAAGTTACGCAAATATACATTTTTCTCGCAAACAACAGTCAGACATCGCAAGAAAAAACCGTCGCTCCCCACCGGTGCGAGCGACACTTGCATTACATTTCTGAAACACTTGTGTGGCTCGCGAGCCGTACAAGTGTTGCTCACGAGCCGTGCAAGTGTTGCTCAGACGCACGAAAAACGGGGATCATTTTTGCAAACAGACATCCCACAGACTCGTTCCCGAATCCTTTACCTGTCAGCCTCCTGCAACTGTTCCTTCAACTTATCCCACTGTTCGGGCGAGGTAGCCGAAGTGAAGCGAATCCTCCCCTGCTTGTCGAAAATGACGTAACGGGGAATGCTCAAGGCACCCTGACGGCCAAAGGTGTCGTACACTTCCTGATGAAAAGCGTTCTGCACGCGGACGTGCTCGCCTTTCAATCCATAATAGGCAGCCATCTTCCGCCACTTCTCATCGTTCTCCGGACGGTCGATGGAGAGATAAAGCAATACCACATCATTGGCTGCGGCATACTCCTGCAACGGACCGATATGGGCAAATGCCGCACGGCAGGGGCCACACCATGTAGCCCAGATGTCCATAAAGATAACCTTGCCTTTGTACAGGTCGGTCACATCCTTTATTGTCTGGGCCGAGCTGACGTCGGGGAAATGGAGGTCGGCCGGAATAGCGGTTTCGTTGAAGGCACGGTTCTTGCCCACAGCACGGCTCACCCACGGCATCCAAGGGCTTTCGGGATGCAGTTTGCAGAACTCGTCGGCCAGCGAAAGCAGCGCCGGGTCGTAACGTTGCTGCCCTTCATCTTCAAGGAAAAGTTGTGCCATAGCGGCCTCTTGCGCCTTGCCTGTCAGCCGATGCTCGAAATCGTAAAAGGCCAGTTCGACTCCCTTTTCCACCCCTTCGGGCTTCGGCTCGCCTTTGGTGTAGTAGCGGATGNNTCGCCTTTGGTGTAGTAGCGGATGCCGGTGTCATAGCTCACCACCGCATAGAAAGCCCTGGAGAAAGGACTGTACGGATGATTGATGGAGCAGAAAGTCGTCATGCTGTCCAGCTCGGCCAGCCATTCCTGTTTCGTAGCTTCGGACGACCGGAAGGTGGTGGCCAGCAACTGATTCTGGAACGCCAGCAGCAACTGCATGCGTATGTCCTGACGGGCTTTGTCACGGAGTTCTTCGTCCACACCTTCCACCTCCTTGTCCAGCGACAGGGCATAGTTCGTCAGCTTGCGGCATACCGATGCTGCGATGGTATCATCGGCTATCTCCCAACGGTCGCCCTGACGGGTCCGGATGTCGAACACGTCATCGTACAGCTGTGACATCACTTCTGCCACATGAGTTTTTTTTTCGTCCTGACCTTCCAGAATGGTCATCGGCTGCTCGGACTGCCCGTCCAGCTGCACCCGGATATTTCCGCCTTTTGTCAGCAGCGTACCCAGCTTCTTTTTCCCATACAGAGCGAGGTTGAAACATTCATATTCGCCCCCGGGCAACGTCAGCGCGAAGGTACTGTCGGCCTGCAAGGCCAGTGTATCGTAAGTCTCCGAATTGAACATTCCGCCGACCGAACGGTAACAGATAAGAGTCGCCCCGTCGGCATTGCGCAGGGAACCTGTGATACGGATTTCCTGACGTGTAGTACATGCAGCACACAAGCTGCCCAGACATACTGCCCCGAGGACAGCTCTCCATACATTTCGTTTCATGTGTTTCATTATTGATTAGGCTATTAGAAAAAACGGCGGAACATCCACCTGACACAAAGGTAACGTTTTTTATATCAAATACAAAGACTCCAGTTAAACAGAAAAGATTTCCGGAAGCTGTCTACTACGATAGTTTATAAAACATAGAAACGGCCGGGTAAATCTGGAAAAGTCAGCAAAGCAGCAGTGCACTGCCTTTGCACTGATACTGCAACGCCTTTGCAGCAACGGTGCAACGCCTTTGCAGTGGCAGTGCATCGCTTTTGCACCGACAGTGCACAGAAGTTGCAACAACACACTACAGGCATATTGAAAAAACAAAGTCCATAGTCAGCAACCCTAAAGAAGAGTATTACATTACTGACTATGGACTTTACGCGCCAGCCCAAGGGAAGCTGGCTAGAGAAATACGTCTGCTATAAGTTATAGACAGATCACAGGGAAGTAGAGTGATGCTTGATAAGGTTCATAAACTCCTCCCGCGTCTTTGCCTGATTGAAAGCACCGGTGAAATCGGAAGTTGTGGTGATGGCATTCTGTTTCTCTACGCCTCGCATCTGCATGCACATGTGCTTGGCCTCGACCACCACCATTACACCCAGCGGATTGAGCGTCTCCTGAATGCATTCCTTAATCTGCAGCGTCATGCGCTCCTGCACCTGAAGCCGGTGCGAGAAGATGTCTACCACACGGGCAATCTTGCTCAACCCCGTGATGTAGCCGTTAGGAATATAAGCCACGTGCGCTTTGCCATAGAAAGGCAGCATGTGGTGCTCGCACAGGGAGAAGAAATCAATATCCTTCACAATCACCATCTGACTGTATTCTTCCTTGAACTTGGCCGAACGCAACACTTCATGAGGGTCCATCGTATAACCCTTGGTCAGGGTCAGCATGGCCTTTGCTACACGTTCCGGTGTCTTCAGCAATCCTTCACGCTCCACATCTTCACCCAGCAAGGTAAGGATACGCTGGTAGTGTTCCTTCAACTCATCCAATGCAGGAGACTCTATTTCTTCTTTTCCTAACATAGCTTTTTTATATTTGAGACTTTATAATGGTATATTAATCTGTTCTCTCACAATCGAAACTTCTTTGAAAACGCCCGTAGCACGCAGTTTTCGCATCATCGCATCGGCTTCTTCAATGCTGCGGTAATCGCCCGCCCGACACAGCCAACGGGGCGGATTGAAAGAAGTGTAAACGGCCAGCTCCGGAAAATATTCCTTGATGCGCGAAGCCACCGCATGCGCCTCGTTCTTGGCCTGGCGGGTATTGTTTCCGGCATACACCTGAATGCGATAACCCGAAGTTTTAATGGTTCTGGTGTCATCGCTTCCGGTAGATACATACTCCGAACCGATCAGAGCCGTGATACGCGCATCCTGATGGACACGCACCTTGCCTTGTCCGGGCACATCGCGCTCCAGACTTTTCACTATGTTGTTCTGCGCCACCGAAAAGGTTACGAAAGCGAAACATACCACTAAAAACGAACCAAGTCTTTTCATATATAATATGTATATCGATATGTGATGATTAAATATTGCATCCTCTCACTTCTTGCCGGCCAGGCAGAAAGCCCCGACAGACATGCGGCTTTTTCAGATACGGACTATACGCCATACATAAACGCTTTTCACCTATAATCCGTGTCCGGACAACGGCCTCGCCCAAAGGCTACAAACCGATTCATGTTTCCGACACACCGCCAGGTTCAGTTCACCGATCCTCGGAAAGTGGAAGAAAAGGCAATTGATAACAAGCGAAAACGACTTGTCGGAATGTTGCATCCGCGCCCCGTTGCCCGTTATCAATTGCCCGTTATCAATTATTCATTGAATGCGTCGATGATGCCCTTGAAGTCAGCAGCCTTCAAAGCAGCGCCACCAATCAGACCACCGTCAACATCGGGTTTTGCAAACAATTCCTTGGCATTCGAAGGCTTGCAGCTACCACCGTAAAGGATAGAGCAGTTGTCAGCGATTTCCTTGCCATACTTCTCGGCTACAGTAGAGCGGATGAAAGCGTGGATTTCTTCAGCTTGCTCCGGAGTAGCAGTCTTGCCTGTACCGATAGCCCATACCGGTTCGTAAGCCAGGATAACTTTCGAGAAGTCCTCAGCAGACAGAGAGAATACAGAAGCCAGCTGTGCGGCAACTACTTCGTTCTGCTTGTTAGCCTCACGCTCTTCCAGTACCTCACCGATACAGAAGATAGGAGTCAGACCATTGGCCAAAGCCAGTTTTACTTTCTCTTCCAGGATTTCTACTGTCTCGTGATAGTAAGCACGACGCTCTGAGTGACCCAGAATTACATATTTTGCACCTGTAGAAGCAACCATAGCAGCTGAAACTTCACCGGTATAAGCGCCCGATTCCTTATCAGCGCAGTTTTCTGCACCTACACCAATCTTGGCAGGGTCTACCAACGGAGTAACCGATGCCAGGTGAATAAACGGTGTACAGATGATTACATCACAGTTAGGCTTTTCGTTAGCCAGTACTTCATTCAGTTCTTTTGCAAGAGCAATACCCTCCTGAAGGGTTTTGTTCATTTTCCAGTTTCCTGCAACAATGTTTTTTCTCATTTTGTTTATATTTAAAAAGGGTTAATAATTTCTGTTACTTTACTGCTGCTCTTCATCACGCTGCGGCTTGCTGCGTTCCGCTTTCTTCTGCAATCTGACCACAAACAGCTGATCGGCTCCAATGACAAAAGCCAATGGAACAATAAACCACAAGAGCACATAGCCCATCGTGTACCAATCGTTTACATATTTCTGACGGCCCAGTTCCAGCTTGTCCAGACTATCGGTCAGCACATACTCATCGGGCAACTGGCTGTCACTCCACTTGTTCAGAATAGTACCGTCCTTAATCAGCAACAATCCGGGATTGGAACGTATGATAGTCTTCAACGTAATGTCGTCCATCTGGCAGAACGGATATTCGGCACCCGTACGGTCGCACCACAAAGCAATGGCGTCTTCAGGCGAAGAAGTCAGGGCGTAAAATCCATATCCGTGTTCTACACTATAATCGTAGATTTCATTAATAAGATCGATATTGCTGTCATCAGCCTCCTCTATGCGATGGGCCACCAACAGGAAAGTATATCCGCGACTGGTCAGTACACTGTCTGTAATGTCCGTCCCACTCGTCAGACTCTGCATTGCAAAATCATGAATAGGCGGTTCGTACCCCTTCTCCTTGACAATCGTACGAGTTTCGACAAACGTCCAGGTGCTGTCCGGATAGTTATCCAGCGTAAACTCTTTCCGCTTACCATCTTTCTCCATCACAAACGTCGTTTCGAGTACACTGAGCTTAGCCCCTTCGGGAATCTCCATCCCGGCCTTGATATTCGTGCCTATCTTATAAGGACGGAAATCAAGCAAAGGCAGGTTGCGCAAGCAATAGGCCGACAAAGCAAACACAAAAAGAATGGTATACATGGAGAAAATCCATTCCATTTTCAGGGTAATGAACCTTGTAATCTCCCGCCACTGACGGAATACAGTAACAGCTGCAACCAACAGCACCACATTCTTACCAAAAGTCTGCCAGTTAGTCAATACCAGTGCATCTCCGAAGCAACCACAATCTGACACCGGATCGGCTAAAGCCAGATAGAGCGTCAACGGAGTCATCACAAGCATCAGCAGAAATGCCAGCGTCGAAGAAATCTTCCGCCGAATACCTAAGAAAAGATAAATACCAGCACAGAACTCGATTGCTGCAAGCAATACGGCGAATAGTAACGGCCAATATCCCGGAAACCACGAAATCAGATTGAATGCAGTCAGATAATCCTGAATTTTATAAAACGAACCAAAAGGATCTATCGCTTTTACAAATCCGGAAAAGATGAACACTACAGCCAAAACGAAACGGCAGATGTTCACCCACACTTTCATGATAATATGTTTCTTATCAGTCTCCAAATTCTATCTTTATCAAACCGAATACAGAATAATTAATCATATCCATATAGTTGGCATCCACTCCTTCCGACACCAACGTCTGCCCAGCCAGACTCTCTATCTGTTTGGTACGGTAAATTTTCATCAGAATCAGATCTGTATACGAACTGATACGCATACTACGCCAGGCCTCATCGTAATCGTGATTTTTGGCAAGCATCAGGTCAAGCGACTGCTTGGCATACTTGTCATACAAGGCCAAAGCCTCCTCATTCGATATATCGGCCGACTCGGCATATCCCAGTTCCAGCTGTATCAGTCCTACAATTCCATAATTTACAATGGCAATAAACTCCGAACGGATTCCTTCATCCACCAATGCCACTCCTTTAGTCTCAATACTACGTATACGATTGGCTTTAATGAATATCTGGTCGGTAACAGAAGAGGGACGGAGAATGCGCCACGCCGGACCGTAATCGTGCAGTTTCTTCGAGAACAACTCACGACATACCGCAATGACATGCTCAAATTGTTGTTTAGTATCTTTCATTTCCTTACTAATAGGCCACAAAGATAGTGATAATTGGAGAGAAATGAAAAGAGGACACTCTAAAATCTATTTAAAGTGCCCTCTTGCTATAAAGATTGTTTACGTTTTTGTTATGAACAACGCAATACCTGACCCGGACGCAAGATTGTTCTCCGCGTGATACGGTTCAGCTTGCAAAGTTTATCAATGGAAACACCCTGACGGGCAGCGATTTTAGACAATGTATCTCCTCTTTTAACTTTATAGAACAAACCTTCGCCCGAAGCCATGCTCTTGGCTTTGTCCGAAGATCCTTTCGTCTTCTGGAAAGTATAGGAGTCTGCTACGATATCCTGTTTTTCAAAATCAAACATCAAAGCAGGATTAATAGGAATTCCCAAGAAACGGGTTTCGAAATGAAGATGTGAACCTGTCGAGCGACCTGTATTTCCACCCAAAGCAATCGGTTCACCGGCCTTTACACGCTGATTCACATCGACCAGCTGCTTAGACAAGTGGCCATACACTGTCTCCAGACCATTATCATGACGGATCACTACATACTTTCCATAGCCGCGCCGTCCCTGATTCTTCACAATACGGACTTTACCGTCGAAAGCTGCACGGATCGTGTCGCCTACATATACTTTAATGTCCAATCCGTAGTGAGCACGACGCCGACGGGGACGATAACCAAACACATCGGTAATGCGGGTGTGCTCGGTAGGCATACAGAAACCCGTCAAATCAAACGTATATTTTTCAGGTACAATGGCATTTCCGTAAGCCTGTACAAGTTCATTATTCCAATTGGGATAGAGATCAAGCCCCGGATACAAAGCCTGTTCGGCACGTATCTGTTTCTGTAAAGCCAGCGAATCTACACTTTTTAATTTTCTATCAATCGGAGCCTGACGGGCAATAAGGTCTTGAGAAAAAGAATTCAGGCTGACCATAGCCGCCGCGGCTATCAAAACTGTTTTTATTCCTTTAAAACTCATTCTGTCTGTTGTCTTTCATTTTTGATACCCGTGGCAAGTATGTAATTAGAGAATCAGAGGCTTGTTCAACGCGAATATCCAGATTATTTTTAAAAATTTCCCCAAAGATAAAACTTCTCGCTGAAAAAGAGTACCCTTTATTAACTATTTTTTCAAGAGTAACAATCTAAAAACAAAAGGAAACAGGCTCTAACCCCCTATAAATAGGGGGAATAAGGCTAAATATGTTATACAACATAAAAGCGGAAATAAAGTGTATATTTAACCGTTTTTTCAACTAATGGCCGCCCAGTTAACGTTCGTCTTCCGCAAAGCCTTCAATTGTCTCCAGAGTATTTCATTTTCAGGAAGAACTCCGTTCGGATCAGCATCTACGATTTTTTGTGCCACTTCGCGCACATATTGCAGCAACTGACCGTCACGGGCTATATCGGCTATCTTCAGATCGAAGGCAATGCCGCTTTGCTGCGTTCCCTCCAGATCGCCCGGTCCACGCAGTTTCAGGTCAGCTTCGGCTATCTCAAAGCCATCATTGGTCCGCACCATAATCTCCAACCGTTTGCGGGTATCTTCTGCCAACTTGTAACCGGTCACCAAAATACAATAAGACTGGTCGGCTCCACGCCCTACGCGTCCGCGCAACTGGTGAAGCTGGGACAAGCCGAAACGTTCGGCATTTTCAATAATCATCACCGATGCATTAGGCACATTCACCCCTACCTCGATCACAGTGGTAGCCACCATAATCTGTGCCTCACCCGACACAAAGAGTTGCATTTCCCGGTCTTTTTCGGCCGGCTTCATCTTGCCGTGCACCTTACATACCTTACAGTCAGGGAATGCTTCACATACATGCAGATATCCTTCCTCCAGATTCTTCAGGTCTATCTTCTCGCTCTCCTTTATCAGCGGATAGACAATGTACACCTGACGCCCTTCCTCAATCTGCTTCCGCACCGAACGATACAGACTCTCACGCCGATTGTCGAACTGATGAATCGTAGCGATCGGTTTCCGTCCCGGCGGCAATTCGTCAATCACCGACACGTCCAGATCGCCATACAGCGTCATGGCCAATGTACGCGGAATAGGGGTAGCCGTCATTACCAACACATGAGGGGGCTGCGCACTCTTTGTCCACAGTCTGGCCCGTTGGGCAACACCAAAACGATGCTGTTCGTCGATGACCACAAAGCCCAACGAAGCAAAGTTCACCGTATCTTCGATAACGGCATGTGTACCTATCAGAATCTGTACCTCGCCGCTGAGCAGCCCTGCCAGAATCGCTTCCCGGCGCTTTCCCTTCACCGAACCGGTGAGCAGCTCCACCCGTACATCCATACCATGCAGAAACTCCCGGATTGTATCGTAATGCTGATTGGCCAGAATTTCGGTAGGCGCCATCATACATGCCTGATAACCGTTGTCAAGTGCTATAAGCATACTCATCAGCGCCACAAGCGTCTTTCCGCTACCCACATCGCCCTGCAACAGGCGGTTCATCTGCCTGCCCATCCCCATGTCGCGACGGATTTCCTTCAACACCCGCTTTTGGGCATTGGTCAGTTCGAAAGGAAGATTTTTGGAATAAAACGTATTGAATATATCGCCTATTTTGCTGAACACATATCCCCGATACTTGCGTTGCCTGTCGCGTGCATAACGCAAAATGTTGAGCTGTACATAGAACAGTTCTTCAAACTTCAACCGGTATTGCGCCTTACGCAGCAGTTCGGCACTGGTCGGAAAGTGTATGTTTACCAGCGCTTCGGTCAACGGCATCAGATGATGTTCGCGCAGTATGGCCGGCGACAGCGTCTCGGGCAGAGGATCAGAAAGCAGTTTCACCACCGTAGCCATCATTTTCTCGATAGCATGGGAGTTAAGCGAACTGCGCTTCATTTTCTCCGTCGTATTATAATAAGGACGCAGTCCCATCGTTTCAAGTTTCAGATCGGCCACAGCATCCACATCGGGATGGGCTATGTTTATACGTCCGTTGAAAACCGTAGGCTTTCCAAAGACGATGTATTCCTGACGGATCTTATATTTTCCTATAATATATTTCACCCCCTGAAACCAGACCAGGTCCACCACTCCCGTTCCGTCGGAGAAATGAGCCACCAGTCTTCGGTTGCGTCCTTCGCCCACATCCTCGAAACTCAGGATCTCACCCTTCAGCTGTATGTAAGGCATGTTGCCATCCAGCTCGTATATACTATATATACGGCTCCGGTCTACATATTTATAAGGGAAATAATACAATAAGTCGTGCAAGGAATATATACCCAGCTCCTTGTTGAGCACAGCAGCCCGCTGGGGTCCCACGCCCGACAGATATTTTATGTCACGCGAAGCTAAATCGAACATAACAAAGCTTCGGCAATCTTCAAGTCAAAAGGAGTCGTTATCTTGATATTCTCGCGGTTACCTTCTGTCAGCCAGACAGGCTCTCCCAAAGCCTCTACTACAGAAGCATCGTCGGTAAAGTCGGACGTATAAGGCTGACGATAAGCCCGCAGCAGCAATTCTGCGTCAAACACCTGAGGAGTCTGCACCAGCCGATACTCGTCACGGGGCACTGTCTCGCTTCTTCCTCCCTGACACAGGTGACGGACAGTCTCTACCACATTGACCACCGGAACAACCGCTTTCTTTTCAGCAGCCTGTTCGTAACAGCGGGCAATCACCTCTTGCGACACAAACGGACGAACTCCGTCGTGCACACCGACCAGACCAGACGTGTTTACCCTTTCCAGCGCATTCTTTACAGAATGAAAACGGGTTTCTCCGCCATCGGCCACTTCGTGAGGCACAGTAAAATGGTGCTCCCGGCACAGTTGTGCCCAATACGCCTGTTGGCTGACCGGAAGCACCAATATAATCCGCATTTCCCGATCGTAGTCATAGAAAGCCTGCAGCGTGTACATCAGCACAGGCTTTCCTCCTATCGGAAGAAATTGCTTGGGCAACTCGCTGCCCATGCGCAATCCTTTTCCACCGGCTACAATCAGAGCGTATTTCACAGATAAAATGTATTAACGGATGATTATTCGATTATCCTATTCTCAATCGGGCACACACATGGCCTGCTTCAATTCGGCCACTTTCTCGGCTCCCAGCAGATGTTCAACCACTGCCAAAGCAAACGGCAATGCAGCAGCAGGACCTTTTCCGGTAATGTAGTTACCGTCTTTTTCAACCAAAGCACCGGTATATTGAGCACCTTCCAGATACTTGTCGAATCCAGGATAGCAAGTAGCCTTGCGTCCTTTCAGCAATCCCATCTTACCCAGAATCATCGGAGCGGCACAAATGGCAGCAATCGGCTTGTTTTCATCGGCAAACCGCTGTATCAGTCTGTGCAAGTCCTCGCAAGCATCCAATGTAGTCGCACCAGGCAGTCCGCCAGGCATCAGAATAAGTTCGGCATCAAAGAAATCACAATTGACTATATTCTTGTCGCAAAGCACCGGAATGCCGTGCGAACCTGTTACTATCTCATTAGGAGTTACACTCACCATTTCTACCTGAAGACCGGCACGCTTCATGACGTCTACAGCAGAAAAGGCCTCCATTTCTTCAAATCCATCGGCAAAAAATACATAAACTGTACCCATAACTTTTATCTCCTTTTATTTTAAATTAAAGTAATATGTTATTGTTCCCGTCTGATTATCCACTCCGCCCACAGCATTGAAACGTGCTTTCCGGGCCGCGTCTTCGGCTGCTTTGCGCAAAGCAGAGTTTACGGTATTGGTTTGCCTGTTGATACTGGTTGCTATCACACGTCCGGCCGGATTCACCGTAATGTCCACCACTACCCGGCCTTCATCCTGCACATTGTATACAGGCTTCGGCAGGCCACCTTCACCCAACGAACGGCCTCCCAGACTGAACGTACCATAACCGCCTACACCCGAGGTCGCTCCGGTCGGTGCATTTCCCGTCGGACTGCCTTGTATACCCTTTCCTTCGGTATTTCCCTTGCTGCCCATCTGCGCACCTTTGCCAAACGCTCCGGCTACACGCTTACGGGCTGCTTCTTCGGCTTCCTTGCGTTCTCTCTCGGCTTTCGCTTCGGCCAGTTTACGGGCTTCTTCTGCCTTTTCGGCTTCCGTTTTCTCCGGTTTCTTCGGTTTTTCCGTTTTCTTCTTTACCTCAGTCTTTGGTTTGATGGCTACGGTCTCTTCCTCTTCCTGGGTAATCATCTCCTGTTCGGCTGCCTCCTGCACTTCGGGAGCAGTCTGTTCAGGCACCACGTCTACCTCTACCAGCGACGGATCGGCTGCCCCCCATGCATCGGGCACTTCACCCAGCATCACGGGCATACCGTCTTCTTCCACCTTCTCGGGCAGACTGAAACCGACCAGCAACAGAAGGGCTACAATAGCCACATGCACCAGCAACGCGCCTGTCAGTCCTACATATTTTGCTTTTTTCTTGGAAGAGAGCATCGGTCTATTTGTTGTTTTAACTGTTCATAATAAACAATGGCGGACATGCGCCCCTCCGTTCATCTGTTTTCAGGCGGACGGGTAGCAAGCACCATTTTGAAATGGTTCTCGTTGGCAATGTTCAGCACCTTTACGATTTCGCGGTAAGGCACCGACTCGTCAGCATAAAGAGCCACATACATCTCCGGCTCACGGGCTGCACATTCCTTCAGGAAAGGTGTCAGCTCCTCGACCGACAGGTTACGCTCCTTGTCGTTGCCGAATGCTGCATACATATTCAGATCCTTGTCGATAATCACCCGCGCCAGGGGCTTGGCCGATGTCTGCTGTTTGCCTTGCGGCAGCAACACCTTGATGGCATTGGGCGACACCATGGTCGAGGTGATCATAAAGAATATCAGCAACAGAAAGATGAGGTCCGTCATGGACGCCATGCTGAAATTGGGTGATATTTTGACTCTGCGCTTTAACATGAAGGTTGATTCAATAAGTCCATAAAGGCCATTGTCTTGGCTTCCATCTTATTCACTACGCCGTCAATCAGCGTCACCAGATAGTTATAGGCAAACATGGCTATGATACCTACAATCAGACCACCCACGGTTGTAATCATGGCCTCATAGATACCGCTCGAAAGCAGCGTGATGTCGATATTGTTACCGGCGTTGGCCATCTGCCAGAAAGCACGTACCATACCGGTCACCGTACCAAGGAATCCCAGCATCGGCGCACCACCCGAAATGGTTGCCATGATCGTCATGCCTTTTTCCAGTTTGGCCACTTCGAAGTTACCCACATTCTCGATGGCAGCCTGCACATCGTTCACCGGGCGTCCCAGGCGGCTGATTCCTTTTTCAATCATACGTGCCGAAGGTGTATCTACACTGCGGCAATAGGCTATGGCAGCCTTCAGTTCACCGCTCAGAATGTAGTCCTTTATCTTGTCCATAAACTGCGGATCTTCCTTGCCGGCTTTCCGGATAACGTAGTTGCGCTCGAACAGAATGTAGAAGCACAGCAGGGACATCAGGCCCAGCAGTACCATAATCCAGCCACCTTTCATGGCCATACTCCACAGGTTCATCTCGTCGGGTGTGTTGACAGGTGTCAATACCGGATTGGCACCGGCAATCGAATCGGCAAGCGCCGGAGCCACTTGGGCCCATAAAAGCATCAGATTCATCAGCGTAGACAGTTTTTATATTCCTGAATAGTACGTTCCAGTCCCAGGTACAACGCATCGCATATCAGCGCATGACCAATGGAGACTTCGTCCAGCCAGGGAATGTTTTTATAAAAATAGTTCAAGTTCACCAAACTCAGGTCGTGTCCGGCATTCAGTCCCAGTCCCAGGCTGCGTGCCACCTTGGCAGCCTCCACAAAAGGAGCCACGGCAGCCTCACGGTCCTTCGGATAGGCACTGGCATAAGGCTCCGTATAGAGTTCCACACGGTCGGCACCTGCCTTGGCCGCGTATTCTATCATTTCCGGGTCGGTCGACACGAAGACCGATGTACGGATGCCCGCACCGTTGAACGTATCCAGCACTTCCGACAGGAAACTCTGATTAGCTTTCGTATCCCATCCGGCATTCGAGGTCAGCTGCGTAGGGCTGTCGGGCACCAGTGTCACCTGATGAGGTTTCACTTTCAGCACCAGGTCAATGAACTCAGGAGCAGGATAACCTTCGATATTGAATTCGGTACGGAGCAGGGGGCGCAAATCATAAACGTCGCTCCGGCGTATATGCCGTTCGTCCGGACGGGGATGAACGGTAATGCCGTCAGCCCCAAAGTTTTCGCAATCCAATGCCACTTTCACCACATTCGGTACATTGCCACCGCGGGCATTACGCAACGTAGCAACCTTGTTTATATTCACGCTTAATCTTGTCATAATACGTTCGATAGTTTGCGGCAAAAATACAAATAATAGCGATAAGTTGTCAGCAATCTGAGAAAAAAATGGCATCTTTGCAACGTATAATAACAGACTGAATATGAAATTCGCCATTATCGGAAACACCTATCAGGCAAGCAAATCATCTCATGCCGAAACCCTTCTGCACATCCTTCACGAGCGGAAAGCAGAACTTTGTATCAGCCGGGAGTTCCATCGTTTTCTGTCCGACGACCTTCATCTGAACGTTCCTCCTGCCGAATTGTTCGACGGTGACAACTTTCAGGCCGACATGGTCATCAGCATCGGCGGCGACGGTACTTTTCTGAAAGCAGCCAGCCGGGTAGGCAAGAAAAACATTCCGATACTGGGTATCAACACCGGCCGGCTGGGCTTTCTGGCCGACATTTCGCCGGTCGAGATGGAAGAAACTTTCGACGAAATCTACAATCATCACTATAAAGTAGAAGAACGCAGCGTACTTCAGCTGCGCTGCGACGGCGGACATGTGTTTCAAGAGCCTTATGCCCTCAACGAGATTGCCGTACTGAAACACGACAGCTCGTCCATGATCAGCATACATACTTATATTAACGGTGCTCACCTCACTACTTACCAGGCCGACGGACTGGTCATAGCCACGCCTACCGGCTCTACAGCCTATTCGCTCAGCGTGGGCGGCCCTGTCATGGTGCCCCACAGTCAGACCATCGCCATCACCCCCGTGGCACCCCACAGCCTGAACGTGCGCCCCATCGTCATTTGCGACGACTGGGAAATCACCCTCGAAGTCGAAAGCCGCAGCCACAACTTTCTGGTAGCCATCGACGGCCGTAGCGAATCGTGCAAGGAAGGAACAAGGCTGCACATCGCACGAGCCGACTACAGCATAAAGGTCGTCAAACGCTACAACCACATTTTCTTCGACACACTCCGCAACAAGATGATGTGGGGGGCGGATGTACGGTAATAAAGCACATTTTTCGCTTTTAACGGTTCGAATCAGCCTTGCCGATTTTCACAGTCGATACCATCAGTATGGGATTTTCTTCTCCGGTCATCTTTTCCACAATACTTTTCAGCTCCGGATCCTCGATTTCCATATCCAGCAAATAGAAAGGCGGAACAACCGTATAGAATTTATCGCCCCTCAAAGCCATAGGCAACAAAGGATATCCACCGTCAATATCATTCTTGATTGCCCAGCCTTCCGAAGAACATCTGTTCAGAGTTTTACCACTTCTTTTATCCCACAGATACACCCCGGTTTCATGTTCCGAATAATTATTAAACCCGACAAACAACAGGCTGTCGCTTTCCTGACATCCCGACACCGCCCTGAAAGCCGGATATCCCTTTCTGCCTTCCATACAATCCTCTGCGCTTAACTGTTCGCTTTTCAGCATTGCCAGATGATTTTCCAGCCTCGTTCTGTTCTTTTCTCCGAAATCAACGAAATACGCCGGCGAAGCTCCTTCCGTCCCAAGACGGTACACATAGTCCGAGAACGGGAACGTAAGCGTCCCTTCATCCCGTCCGCTATATCCTCTGAGCATATGATTATCTATCACCTCCGTCATGCCTATCGACGCATCCGCATAAAGAGAATAACGGGTTTCTGCCGTATCTATATGATAAATGGCCAACAAGGGCAACTGGCCGTCTTTCTCCAAAGCCGGTTTTTGTCCATAGTCGCAATAGAAGACAAGAGTATGATCCATATAAATAAAATCACCCGCCAAGAAGTCCAGTTTGATTATTTCCTTAAACTCCCCTTCCAGACTATACACCAGAACTTTCTTCCGATCCAGAACATACAATACCCCCTCTTGCGAGTTCACGGCAACCTTGTCTATTTCAGAATATTCTTCAGGTCCGACGCCTTGCTTGGCAATCTTATACAGGTATTTCCCCTGATCGTCAAAGAAAAAGATGGAAGCGGTCTTGTTGTCCACAATGATTATTTTATTGTGCGCAAACAGAAGCTGGTCAACGTTACCCATCAGATTGTCGTCCGACGTCTCCAGCGGGATGTATTGTATTCCGCTTACAAATTCCGACATATTCAGCTTCTTTTGTGCCGGACTCGTCAAATCAATATTCGTCACCTGACCGTCACTCACCTGTTTGTCCCTGCAAGCGGTGACAAGCAAAAGGCCCATCACCCACAGCACTGTAAAAAGTCTCTTTACAAAAGTAGTCGTGTTAATGAAATTCATATGTTTAATTTTTAGGTTTAACAGCCTCAAAGCTCCGAAAACCTATCCGGATAGCCAAGAAAACGAGCGTGCAAAAACGTGC